>CAZEDP010000165.1:0-3696 GCA_964511035.1 uncultured Gammaproteobacteria bacterium | reverse complement strand
CGAAGAAATTTGCTTTTTAATAAGCCACGGCATTCTGCATCTGTTTGGTTTCACTCACGATGACCAAAAATCTTACGATTTTATGATTGAAACTCAAAAACAAATGCTTGAATTGAACTGAGTTTTAATATTTATCGGACAAGTCAGCGATTTTTTTATAAAATTTTTGCGGTTAAATGATAATGCGGCAATCAGAGGAGAACTTATGAACGAGACATTAAATTCCATTCGAAACAGACGCAGTGTAAGGAATTATTTGAGTAAACAAATAAGGGATGAGGAATTGGACCTGATAATCGATGCGGGATTATATGCTCCCAGCGCGCATAATCAACAATCTTGGCACTTTACGGTAGTTCAGGACAGACAAATTGTGGATGATTTAAATAAAGATGCAAAAGAAGCCATGCTGAAACTTCAGGACGAAAGTCTAATGAAGTATGCGGCAGATAAGGATTTTAATATTTTTTACAACGCCCCTTCAATAATTGTTATTTCGGGTGAAAAATCTTCAATGCTGCCAAATATTGACTGTGCAGCCGCAACAGAAAATATGCTCATTGCTGCAGAATCTATGAATATCGGTACCTGCTGGATTGGTCTTGTATCTTATCTTTTTAAAAGCCCTGAAGTGGAAAAGTACATTAAACTGCTACAAATACCGCAAGGATATGAGCCCTATTATGCGATTACTTTGGGCTACAAAGCGCAGCCAAGCTCCGAAGCACCTCCAAGGCGCGGAAAACTTGTAAATATTATAAGAAAACAGCAGTAGCTTTTAACCTCTTGCGCAAACGGCCCTTCCTGCCATAACACCCGATGCGGAAGCCTGAATAAGCCCTCTCGTTACTCCTGCACCATCTCCGATTGCAAACAGGTTTTTTATGCCCTGCGTTTCGAGTTCGTTGGTTAGCGGGACTCTTGAGCTGTAAAATTTGACTTCAACTCCGTAAAGCAGAGTGTATCTTGAGGCAACCCCGGGAGCTATTTTATCAAGAGCCATAAGCATTTCCACAATACTGGTTAAATGGCGATAAGGAAGAACAAGACTTAAATCTCCGGGAGTAGCAGCCTTTAATGTCGGCTGAACCGTGCCCTGAGCAATTTTCTTGGAAGTTGACCTTCTTCCCGAAAGCAAATCGCCTAATCTTTGAACTAAAACACCGCCTGCAAGCATATTAGCAAGGCTTGCAACGTGCTGTCCGTATTTAATAGGCTCATTGAAAGGCTCCGTAAAACGCTTGCTGACAAGCAGGGCAAAGTTAGTATTTTCTGTCTTGATATCCGCATAGCTGTGACCGTTAACGGTAACAATACCCTGATAATTCTCACAAACCACTTCTCCGTACGGATTCATACAGAATGTCCTGACTTCGTCTCCGAAGCTGGGTGCATTATATATGAGTTTGCACTCATAGAGCTTGCTTGTTAACTCTTCCATAACAGTTGCGGGAAGCTCAACCCTGACACCAACGTCAACGGCATTGTTTTCAAGAGTAATGCCAAGTCTTTTAAATTCTTTTGTGAGCCAACCTGCTCCTTCTCTTCCGGGGGCTATAATCACGTATTGAGCTTTTATTTCATTGCCTTTGTTTGTTACAAAACCTTTTACAACTTCTTCTTCCACGATAATTGTTTCAGCCATTTCGTCGGTGATTATATCCACTTTTGAGGACAAATCATCCTGCATTGCTTTGAGGACAGCTACGCTTCTGTCTGTCCCAAGATGACGTATCGGTGAATAGACAAGTTTCAGCTCAGCTATGGTAGCTCTTCGACTGATTTCAGAGACCACGTCTGAATCTGCGCCCCAGATTTGCTCGGTGGCACCGTATTTTAAATAGATGTCATCGGTGTACGAAATAAGTTTTTCAAGTTCGGCTCTTTTCAGAAAATCCGACAAATGCCCCCCTACGTCGGGAGAAAGTGTTAATTTTCCGTCGGAAAAAGCACCTGCTCCGCCCCAACCGCAAAGCAAGTTGCAGTTTTTGCACGGCGGGCATTTTGTACCCCCCCTGACAAGGCATTTTCTTTTTTCTATTCTTGCCCCTTTTTCAATTACGGCAATTTTCCAGTCGGGCTTTAGTTTTAATATTTCCAGCGCAGAAAATATACCGGCAGGTCCTGCGCCTATAATTGCAACGTTATACAAAATGTTTACCTCATAGTGTGTAGTCAAAACCTTATTAATAATATTACAAACATATAAAAGTGAAAGCATCTTGCTTCTATTGATTTACACACGGTAAATAAATATTTCTTAATAAATTTTATCTTTTACTGTCAAATTTAGCTCTTTTGAAGTTTTATTAAATAAGTAGAAAAGCTTAGTTTAAGATTTAAATAATGTTTATAATAACAGTACAAAATGATTTCAGAAATAACGGTTGCTTTAAAAGGGTAAATCAAAATTTCGGCGGTATTCATAACTCTACGGCTCTCCAAGCACCTCAATCAAGCCCTAATGACACTCTGGAATTATTTTATGTAAATGACTGGCACAGAAAATTCTCACCGCTTTACGCTTTGAGCAAAAAAATCGAAGAATTTGACAATGAAAAAACAGGTGCCGATAAGCTCAAAATTGCGGCAGGTGACCTTGTCATAGGTGAAAATCAGACAATCAACAAATTTTTCTTTAAGTTTTTCGGCAGCAACGGGAAAAATAATAATAAACCTGCCTGCTTGGGCTTTGATGTAATGTGCTTGGGTAATCATGAATTTGATCCCGGCGAAGACGCTTTGGCAAAAGAACTTGATGGTGACACATACCCGACTTATCCTTTTGTTGCTACAAATCTGACAATAAAGAATGACAGTCCGCTTGCAAGACATAAAGACAAAAAAATCGTTAAATCGTATATCAAAGAAATTAACGGCACTAAGTACGGGTTTGTCGGACTTGTTCCCACAACGCTTAACGGCGGCAAGTACAGCGCAACTTTTTTCCCGGGATTGTATATTTCAGACCAGAGAGTTGACGACAATAATAATTATATAGGGCATCTTGATAAGGATAAAATGCCATGTATATACCTAAAAGCAGATATTGAAGAATGGTTTGCTAAAGTTGACAATCTTTTTAAAGAACCTGACATGAACGAAAGAAAAGCAAAATTATACAAGATTTTTGATAATATTTCTAAAATTTACGAAAAAACAAAATCTAATGCTAACTTCAAAGAACAAAATGCAGTATTTAAAGAAATCGAACAAATTGCCAAACAGAAAAAAGATATACTGGACAAGCAAACAAATCATCGTGGCAAAAAAGAACAAATTGAGCTGGTAGTAGGCTTATTAAGGCAAAAATTAAAACAATTAGACAAAATAAACCAAAATAAACTTATGGAAGCTGACTTGAAAGAAACTGCCGAAGTTCTGGACAAAGAAATTAAAAATCTGGAAAGTCAGGGAATAAACAGGATAATTTGTGTTTCGCATATGGGTATTGATGAAAATGATATCCTTGCAAAAAAAGTATCGGGTATTGATATAATTGTCAGCGGACACAAGCATGACCTCTTCAACAGACCGAAAATAAAATATCACAACAGAGAAACATCAAACGGAAAGGTGGAAGAACCGACAATAATTGTTCAGGCAGGAAGGAACGGCGAAAATTACGGAAAGCTTAAAGTTAAATTTGACGAAAAAGGAATCATTGATAAAGACAGCGTTTCAAATGAAATCGAC
>CAZEDP010000164.1:0-3732 GCA_964511035.1 uncultured Gammaproteobacteria bacterium | reverse complement strand
TTATCCCATCCCGACAATAAGGATATTCAAAATACACTTGCCAAGTCATACGAAAAAAAAGGCATGTTTCTTGAGGCCATTCAAGTCTATAAAGAGCTGCTTTCTGAAACGATTTCAGAAAACGATAGAAAAATGAATGAAGAATATCTTAGCGTTTTGATATGCAATTGGGGCGTAAGTCTCTATGAAAAGGAAAAATATGATGAGGCAATTGAAAAATTTATCTCCGCTCTTGAATATAATACTGAAAATCCCGATATTTATTTCAATTTAGGAAAAACAAACCACACGGTAAAAAATTTCGAAGCAGCTATTTCGTATTTCAAAAAATCAATGGAGCTTGCCCCTGAAGAAAGCGATAATTATCTCTACATGGGGCACGTTTATGACGAATTGAACGAAATTGAAATGGCTATAGAAAATTATAAGGTGGCAATAGAAAAAAATCCTGACAGCCATAAAGCTCACTGTGCGCTCGGCATTACATACGGAGCAAGAGGGTTCTACGATAGCGCCGTTAAAGAACTTAAACAATCTGTTGAAATTAAAGAAGACTACGAATACGGACAATATAACCTCGGAGTAGCCCTGGAAGCAGTCGGCAAGTCAGAAGAAGCATTAGAAGCCTATCAAAAGGTCCTTAAATTGAACCCTAATCACGAAGAGGCTTATAATAACATGAAATCAATCCTGGGAGATGAAGAACAGTCCCAGGATTAGATATTTTAAAAACCACTACACTTTTTCTGAAATTAAAGTCTTTGTCTTAATTCGACGTTTACCCTCTTAACCGTTTCGCAACATAAATCCTCATAAAATTACTTTTGCAGCATTTTACACTTTTTTTAGCTTTTCTTAATCCGTTTTGAGCCTTAAATAATTTTCCGGTCATTTTGGTTCGCAGGAAATTATTTTTTCTCGTCAGATCTAATTCAAAAATAAGCCTTTAAACCGACTAAACAGATAAAATCCTGAAATTAGTCAAGCAGTGAGTCTAAAATAGCAGCGTTTTTCGTTGCAAGGCTGTTTTCTCTGATTCTGGATGTAAGAATATAACTGCGAAGAGCTTCTCTAATAAGTTCGCTTCTTGATCTCTGTTCGTTTTCTGCAATCTTGTCGATTTTTGTTAAAAATTCTTCGGGCATTGAAATAAGTACTCTAGCCATGTTAAGTCCTCCGTTTCTGGTTGTCCTCCCTGCGAATACACATCTATTAATATAAAAACAATCTATTTTTGAAAATTGCCTAAAATATATAAAAAGTTACTATTTTTTTAATAATTTGTAACAATTAATAAAATACTCAGAATCTACAAATGTCTGAAACTTTATTGAATTGTTTTTAATTATTATTGTTATCATCCTCCTCTTAAAAATGATTAATAATTAAAGTATGTTTTAGTGTATATATATTATTAAAAACAAATAATATATAAAAATTGCCTACTTATTATATATTTTTTATAATATTTTAAGAATTTTAACAAATCTTCTTTAGGGGATTTCTAAAATAGAACTCACGTAATGTTTTTGCGGCTTTTTAAATCTTTAAGGAATCACCGGGATTAATTTATAATACGTAATATTTGGTTACAAATCAGAGATAAATCATAACAAAATCCCGGAATAAAGAAATTACTCGACAGTGGTAACTGCAAATTTGTTTAAAGAGAGTATTACCAAACAAAAAATAGATTGCCCAAAAAGGGCAATCTAAGTTCTTTTTGATGAATTTTATATAAGAGGATGCGGAAAAAGTCTGATTTTTTGGAAAAATCGGCTTTTTCAGTATCCGACCTTGGAAAGGTGAGAGGCAATTGCGGTGGCGAGGAGCCGCCGATTTTGCCTCGACACTGGATCATGTAAGGTAAATTATTACCGCTAAATATACCGGTGTCTTTTACCTTTTTGTAAATTTAAGCCAAAGTTTGTTTACCTTTGCCAAGCCTAAGAACAGGTTTAGTACTTGTTGTACCGAAAATGTCATTAGCAGTGTAATTTCTGTCCTCAATGACTGATGGAAGAGGAGCAGTGTCCCTTGGATCATTCAGGAAGCAGGAAACGCCTCTATACCATGCCATTTGCTCTGCATAATAGTTACGATTGGATTTTGTCGATCCACCGCCGTTTGAAGGTGGTTTAGGATCCGGATCAGGTCCCGGAGGGGTTGGCGGTGTCGGCGGATCCGGGGGTGGTCCTGGATCTGGTGGTACAGGTGGTGTTGGGGGATCCGGTGACGGACTCGGTCCGGGCACTACAGGTGGAATTGGTGGAACGCTCATAATTTCTCCTCCTTCTTATTAACTCATTTCACTTCATGCGAAAGTGAATTTTTCCTTAATAACCTATATATATAAAAACAAAATAGGTAAATAAATTTACTTTTTGGGGAAAAATAATTTAAAACATGAAAAATTCCTCAGCTTAAATTTAAGAATACTTGGGGATTTGAGTAAGTTATCAAAAATTAACAATATTTACCCTTACGAAATATTGTAAAGTTATGTAACGTAAATACTGATTTTCTGAATACAGAGAAAAAATAAATACTTAATATAAATAGCACATACTAGGTATATAAAAAATAAACACAGAGAGATTTTGCCTTTAAAGTAAGGAGAATTTTTTATGAACATTACTTCAGCAGATTCATATCAAAAACTTCAGGGAAACCTTCAAAACAAGATTTACCAAGCAAGTTATACTTTGAATACTAAACTTGGAGATGTTTCTAAGGATCTAATCAATAATGCTTCCAAATTTTCTTCATCTCTATTGTCGTTTAAATCAGTAAATGATGATTTAAACGTAACTCTGCAAAATACGGGCACATCTAAAGTTTCTGATACATATTCAATACAGGCTTCTGCGCTCGCAAGACTCCAAAATTTAACTAACGAAATAAACAGTCTTACCGCTTTGCTCTCGCAGGTTCAATCAAGTTTATCTGATTTTCTTGCAGGAATAAGCAATTCTAACGGGCTAATCAGCAGCTATGAAGACGGTATTTCCAACCTTAATGAAGAAATTGACTCTCAAGATAACAAAAAAAGCCAGCAGGAAAATGTCATTTCGCAGCTAAACCCGATAAAAAAACTTTATGAACAAAATTTGCTCAACAAAAATACTTTAAACAGAGCAATAGAGAATTTAAGCAGTTTGTTAAGCTCAATTGATAACGCATTAACTGAAATAGATAACGAAATGACTTCTATTGACAGTCTTACCATTGATACGGATAATCCTGAGCTTATATCACAGTTCGAAAAAACTAAAAAAGAAAGAAAAGAAGCTCTTGAAAACAGAAAAAAAGAACTCATCGAACGCAGAGAAAGATTGCAGAAGAATATGGCACAGCTTCAGGAAGAATTAGCCACAGTAGAAAACTTTGTCAATGAAAATTCAGATATAGATTCGCGTATTACAGAAGCCGAAGAAACCAGAGATGCCATAGAAAAATTAATTACAGCGTTAAGTAAAGAGCTCAGTGATTTAGTTGAAACATTGAACTCGGAAAAAGATAACCTTGAAACATTAACAGGCAAAAAAGAAAATGCGCAATCCTCAATAGCAAATTTATCAGCACAGAAAAATAGTTTAACTTCCGTAAGCCTTTCTCAGACTCAGGAAAAAGAAAACCTCTTTGTACAAAAAACTCAGGAAAATACTTCAACCGAAAAATCTTTAAACTTCAAAGAATTCAAAAAGAATCAGGAAGAATCCGATGTTAAAC
>CAZEDP010000163.1:0-3744 GCA_964511035.1 uncultured Gammaproteobacteria bacterium | reverse complement strand
GCCGAATTCCTGCGAGCGCAAAATCTTTGGACATTGAGCGCACTATTATCACATTGGGAAATTTATATACAAGGTCGGTAAAATTCTCGCCTCCGTACCCGCAATAAGTCTGGTCTATTAAAATTATGCTCTCGGGAGCCGCATTAATGATTTTCAACAGGTCATCGCGCGAAATAACGTCTCCGGTCGGGCTGTTAGGAGTGGTTATTATAATCATTTTTGTCTTTTCGTCAACTGCGGCTATAAAGTCATCAAGCGGAAACACCCATTTTTGGCTGTACGGTATCTCTTTAAAATTGCATCCCGACACTTTTGCATATACCTGCGGCATTGTAAAAGTCGGAGTTACCGACAAAACGGTATCTTCCTTATCGACAAAAGCGTCAAAAACATATTTGATAGCCTCATCAGCGCCGTTTGTCGGAAGAATCATTTTTTTATCTGCATTATTATATTCAGCAAGTTTATTTATAAGCTCTCCGTAAGCAGGATAGAGCTTAATATCTTCCTTTGAAACTTTTTTCAGAGCTTCTGCAACTTTTGGCGAAGGACCGAGGATGTTTTCATTAAAGTCCAGCTTCATAATATAATCGGGAATGCTTAACGGCGGTTCGTATCCCACTGCATCGACTAAAGATTTTTTCGGTAAGACCATTTTAAATTTCTATTTTTATAAACACATTTATTTAATATTAACATAGAGGCTTGAGAATAATTCTGATTTTTTTGAAAAATCGAGTTTCTTTGCATCTTTATATTCATAATATAATGTTCATAAGTAAAAAAGGCGGTATATTGTGAAAAAAGGCGAGATTATAAAATTAAATATAGACAAACTGGTGCATGGAGGAGAAGGCATTGGCAAATATGACGGAATGACGGTTTTTGTCCCTGATTGTGCTCCGGGGGATATATTGGAAGTCAGATTAATTTCGGTAAAGAAAAACTATGCAAAAGGGGTAATAAACAAAATCCTTGAACCTTCCAAATCCAGATACAAATCAGCCTGCACTCTGACAGCATGCGGGGGGTGCCAGTGGCAGTTTATTGATTATGAAACCCAGCTTAACGCGAAAAAAGAAATCACGGCAGAAAACCTGAAAAAAATTGCCGGTGTCGATATTCCCGTTACGAAAGTCATTCCGTGCGATTTAAAAACCTCATACAGATGCAAAATCCAATACCCCGTAGGGCAGACAAAGGTTTCAAAGAGATTTTCAATCGGATATTACAGGAAAATGTCGCATGACATAGTTAACGTCAAAGTCTGTCCCGCCGCAAACGAATCCGTCAACAAAATCGCTCAGTATGTAAGGGATGAGGCTGAAAAATTCGATATCGACGCATACAATGAAACCCTACATAAAGGTCTTTTAAGGCATCTTGTGTTCAGATGTTCTCATTCCGAGGGCAAAATTTTGCTGATTTTGGCTGTAAACAGCAATAAAATAAACGAAAGTTTAAAGAATTTCTGCCTGCATCTGAAAGAAAATTTTAAAGAAATAAGCGGAATTCTTGTAAATTTCAACGATAAAATAACCAACGCAATCTTAGGGCAGCAAACAGTGCTTGTTGACGGAGATGATTTTATAACAGAAACCATGGACGATAAAAAATTCAAAATCTCGGCGGGCAGTTTCTTTCAGGTCAATCCGACCGTAGCCGGAAAAATCTTTGAAGAGGTAAAAGAAATCATCGAAAAAAATTTCAAAACCCCTGGTATTCTCGATATTTATTCCGGTACGGGAACGTTTTCGATATGGCTGAAAGACATCGCGAAAGAAATCACCGGCATTGAAGAAAGTCACTCTTCCATAGCGGATGCTGAAGAAAACCTTAAGTTGAACCCCAAAAACGCTGACAGGGTTACTTTTATTGAAGGCAACGCTCTTGATGTTCTAAAAACGCTCAAAGAAGCTAAAAAAGCGTTTGACATTGCGGTGCTTGATCCGCCAAGAAAAGGCTGTGAAAGAGAAGTCCTTGAAATTCTGCCTGAAGTTGTCAAAAAAGCCATTATCTACGTAAGCTGTGACAGCGCATCGCTTGCAAGGGATATTAAACTTCTCGAAGAGTATTTCACTCCAAAATATGCGGTTGTAGCGGATATGTTTCCGAATACATACCACTGCGAAACAATCGTTTTACTGGAAAAAAAATAAAAAATAATAAACTCCTGAAAATAATCTTTATTTGTGGACAAACCGCATAAAATCATTAATTCATATTAATAGATGTGGAAAATATTTACATCGTTGTTCAAAATAATATTGTAGAACCTCTGTTGTAAAGTTATGCCTTTTGTTTACAGGTTGCAAAAAATCCTGAATTTCAGGATACAGAAAAAAAAAGAACAACTGGAAGCGGTAAAACGAGCCGAGCGCGAAGTTCAGAGAATACAAAATGAAATCGACAAAAACAAAAACCTTATAGTTGTTCTGCGCCAGAACATGTTCAATGCTCATCACACCCTGATGGAGAGCTATGACATATACATAAAGCATGTTTACGAAATCATCGAAGAACTGGAGTTTCAAAAGGAACTGGCAATAAGAAAACTCAACAGAGAAAAGGAAAAACTGATAGAACTGGAAAAAGCGGTTAAGGTGCTGGAAAAACATAAGGAAAAAGCATACGAAACCTACAAAGACGAAGAAAACAAAGCCGAAATGAAAAGGCTGGATGAAGTTGCAGGTCTTAAACACTACGCAAAAACACAGGAAAAAATCCTCGACGAACTTGAAGAAGCAGAAAGAGAAGGTCAGACTTAATGAATATAGGACAAAGCCTTAATAACAACGAACAATTTGATGCGGTAAGTTTCTTAATGAGCAGATTAAATCTGCGAAACACTTTTTCTTTTCTCGTAGAACTTCCGGAAACTGCTGATTTTAAGGCTTTTATGTCTGATTGTGAAGATACGTCAAATAATTTTAATTTACAAAACAACAATAATAACATTCTTGATGCGCAAACTGCGGCTTTAATAAAGAATCTTCAAAATATTTCGCTTGATGAAAAAGAAACCTTCAAAACAACCGAAATGGACAAAATTAAGTTCCTGATGCAGCTGCGCGAAGCCTTCTCAAAGGGAGAGATATTTAAGCTCAAGAATGATTTTAACGAAGAAGATATTAAATTCTTAAAAACGATGGTCGAAAACCCCTGTATGATGCTTCAGTCGATAAATCCCCAAAACTGTCAGATTACTTTTGCGATACCGGATATGCAGGGCGGGGTTTCATATAAAAGTTTTGATTTTTCAAAAGGCTTATCAAACCTTATTGAATATGCCCATAAAAGCCAAAAGCCGGTCAGGATAAATTTTGACGAGGATTCTTCGGTTATTTTAAAAATCAATAAAGAAGGAAAACTTAGCGCGGAATTTGTTTCAAGTAACGCGGCAATGGAATTTATTTTGAGAAACAACATACCGAACCTGAAAAACAAAATGGACAAAGAAGGTTTACCTTACGAAAACATCAGCTACAAAGAAGACGACGGCAATAATAAAAAAGAAAAAGATAAAAAAGGAGACTGACATTTATGCAAGACTCTTTTATTACCGCCATAAATACCCAAAGAACCACAACGGACTGGATGAATTTAATCATTCAAAATATGACAAATATGTACACTCCGGGGTATCGGGAAATTATGGGGAATTTTAAAACCTGTCTTGACGGTATAGAGCTTGATGAAACTCTTGTAAAAGTTGATCAGGGCAAATCTTTTCCCGGCACTTCG
>CAZEDP010000162.1:0-3758 GCA_964511035.1 uncultured Gammaproteobacteria bacterium | reverse complement strand
CTATGAATAGCACAAATTTTAAAAGGATAGAAATCAAAAAAGATATTAGTCCCAAAGGAGGCTGTTCAAAGGGAAAAGTTTATTATGAAATCAATATAGATTATCGAGATAACTCAAATGAACTCTCTTATATGGATAACATAGATGAAACTTCCAATAGATATAAACGTATAGTTATCTCAGGTGCAGAAAGTGATGTTAAACAAATATTAAATAAACCTGTTTGGCTAGATATTTTTAAATATAAAAGCTCATTTAACGATGATTTGCAAAAAGATATTCTTAAGCCATTGTTAGATATTTTAAGTGATAAAAAAGAATTAAAGTTGTCTTTCAAATTTCCTGAAGACCCTGAACAATCAAGGTTTAAAAAATTATTTGCCACTGAGCCGCATGATATTTTTTCTAAAGAGGAGAGAGATAGCGTAGTTAAAGCGATTGAAAATAAAATCTCAAAGATGAACAGCGAACAATCAGCAAACTTCGGCATTCCAATATTTACAGAAAATAAAGACATCCTGGATATGAGGGTGAATTTGAATTATTTATCAATAAAACTCGATATTGAAGCATAACTTCATAAACATAATTATCAATTCTGCCTTTTATTTTCCTTTGGAGCAGGTTGGGCTGTTTCGGCAGTTTCATTCGTAATATCCGAAAGTTCGTCTTTCTGTTTGTCTTTGAGCTTAATTGAGACGGATTTTTCCCATCTCAAGTCAATATAGTCAACTTCATCTTTAATCTTCAGTGCTTCGCCTATAACGTCTTTTATTTTAGATGCTCTTGTAAATATCAGCGGATCGAGTTCTCCGAGCCGTATTCGTAGGCTCTGAAGCTGTGCATAAACATCATCGGGATTTCGTATATCAAGATAGACAAGTTTTTGCATTGAAGAATCTTCAAGAAGTTTTGCCAGTTCCATAAAATATCTGATGTGTTTAGGCGGCCATTTAGTGTAGTCATCGTATGTCAGCAGTTTGTAAACAGTTCCTTTATAGTTAAGAGGAAGATATTCTTTGCCTATAACAGTCGCGTCATCTGTAAAAACTGCAATCGGCGGAACTTTGGGCGTCGGTGCCACTGCAAGTGCCGGCGTTTTTTCCTGAATTGCGATATTTAATCTTGCCGGAAACCAAAATCTTCTTATATAAACCTTTTTTACGGGAGGCAAATCCAAAAGAGCTTTTTCCATTGCGTTTGTGCTGATTAAATAGACAGGCTTATGTGATAAGGGCACTTTTCTGAGTGCTTCGATAACCTTAAATGTCGGAACTATTTGATTGCCGTTAATTTGAAGTGAGTTATTGGGATAAACATTAAACAATGTCGGATTTAAGTACCATTGAGAAAACGATGCAAGCTTAATAAGTGCAAAGAACATAAGCCCGACAGCAACTACTCTGAGCAGGATACGCGTTCTTGCCAGAGTAATTTGAGTACGCTGAAAATTCCGGCGTGTTTTAAGAAACTGCAGCCGTTTTTTATGCCGCGCCAAGTAGATATCTTCTTCTTTAGCTCTTTTGTTTTTTTTCTGAGACTTTTTCCTCATAAGGGTAGCGGTCCCTGCAGGTTATTTTACGTTAGCGGATAATGTGGGAGATTTTTTGATTTCTTTTGTTTTAACGGCACTGTTAAGGATTATTCCGACCAGATTATCGAAACTTATTCCCATTTCTTTTGACTGAGCAGGTAAATCACTTAAATCGGTCATTCCCGGAATGGTGTTAATTTCAAGGACATAAGGCTTATTATCTTGGCTCAGTATAAAATCGACCCTGCTCATGCCGAAAGCTCCGATTGCCAGATGCGAATTAACGGCATGTTTTTTAATAATATTTGCAGTTTCTTCAGAGATATTTGCAGGGAGTATAAACTCCGTTAATCCTTCCGTATATTTACTTTCATAGTCATACCATCCTGTTTTGGTCCTGAATTCCAATACAGGCGTGGCGATAGTTTTACCCTCAATATCTAAGACACCGACTGTTAAAGATTTGCCTTCTATATAATCTTCGAGCATAACTTCCTGATTAAAATTTTGAGCCTCCGCAAAAGCTTCCGTTAATTTTTCCTGCGTTTCTACTTTTGTCATGCCTATGCTGGAGCCTTCCGAAACAGGTTTTATCATCAGGGGATATGACAGTTTGTTCTTTATGCTTTCAATCTCTTCGGCAGAGGAGACGATTACCGAAGTTATAACCGGAATATTTGCTGTTTTAAGGATTTTCTTGGTATATTCTTTATTCATTCCTATTGCGTTTGCCATAACTCCGCTTCCGCTGTACGGAATATCGAGTATCTCAAGCAAACCCTGAATGCATCCGTCTTCGCCGTATTTGCCGTGAAGAGCAATATAGGCAACATCAATTTTTTTCTCTAAAAGAGTTTGAGCTATATTTCTGTCAACGTCAACAATCTCGGCATTTTTGTAACCCAGCCTTTTCAATGCTTCAAGACAGTTTTTCCCCGACCTTAATGAAACCTCTCTTTCACTGGAGAGTCCGCCGCATAAGACGCCGATTTTTTTATCAAAAGGTATTTTTAATTCGAATTTAATATTTTCCATATTTCCTCTTCTTCTTTTGAGTATATTCCTATGTATTTAATTTCGGGTTTTAATTTGTATCCGAATTTGCTGTTTACCTCATTATACATTTTAAACATAAGCCTTGAAATATCTAAGGATGTTGCGTTCGTTAAATTTATAATAAAATTCGCATGTTTTTCGCTTATTTTTGCCCCGCCTGAAACAGCTCCCTTTAAGCCCGCTTTTTCAATCAGCTCACCCGCGAAAACTCCTTCCGCAGGGTTTCTGAATATGCTCCCGGCATTGGGCTCATTCATAGGAGGATGTTTTTCTTTCCGCCACAGTAAATTTTCATTCATTCTTTCCCGAACTTTTTCAGGAGTTGATTTTACAAGTTCAATAACTGCGCTAAGCAGTACAAGATTTGAATCTTTCAAAGCAGAAGTTCTGTAATTCAATTTCAATTGTTCTTTAGAAAAAGTCTTAACCTCTTCTGCTTCTAAATCAAAAACTTCAGCCTCAATAAGAGTATCTTTAACTGATTGTTTCAATGCCGAAGAGTTCATTGCAACGGCTCCGCCTATTGCACCGGGAATGCCGATAAGAAACTCCAGTCCCGACAGACCTTTTTCCTGCAAAACCTTTGCCAGCTTGGACGATTTCATACCACATGATGCTTTTACAGAGTTATCACTCAAAAATTCATATCCGCTCATTTCAGCGGTAATGATGACCGCGCCTTTAACTCCCTGCGATGAAATCAACAGGTTTGAACCTCCTCCGATAATGGTGGTATTCATTTTGTTTGATTTTGCATATTTAACTGCCTGCGAAAACTCTTTTTCATCTTTTGGAAAAAACGCAATTTCGGCATTACCGCCTATTTTATAGGTGGTATGCTTTTTAAGAGGATAATTTTCAATGTATTTGCAGGAAATTTCCAATTTTTAAGCTTCTTTTTTACGTTTCCGTATTTAATTTATACCTGACAAACAGGGAATTATCAAGAATTTTAGCACTTTATAAAAATATTCGCAGAAATTCTCAAAGCAATAATTCAAAGTCAATAATTAATTATAAACAAACGGAGGTCCGTTTTTGATTTCATTCAGGACGGTGCCGTATCTTTTTTTGAGCTCTTCTCTGTCATCGGGATGCTCAAGAGCATATTTTTTATATTCTTCCACCATAGGGTTTACGGAACTGAGTTTTTTCTTAAGGAAATTCT
>CAZEDP010000161.1:0-3795 GCA_964511035.1 uncultured Gammaproteobacteria bacterium | reverse complement strand
GAATCATTACTGACAATGTTTCTAAAACAAAAATTATTCCGATAAGAAGGAGCCAAATTTCAAATTTTCCTATTACCGCTGTTGTTCCCAGCACCGTGCCGAGCGCAAGACTGCCCGTGTCACCCATAAACATTTTGGCGGGGTGTTTGTTGAAATATAAAAAACCGATGCAGCTGCCGCCTATTGCGGCAGAAACAATCGCAATATCCGGACGGCTCATCATTACGGAAATAACCGAAACGGCAAACATGGCGACTGCCGTGGTTCCGCTTGCCAGACCGTCAAGTCCGTCCGTCAGGTTTACGGCGTTTGATGAACCTATGATTACAAAAATTGCAAATATCGGATAAAGTATCCCCAGATTAATATAAGCCAAATTGAATAATGATATTGTTGTTTCGCCCAGTGAAGTGACATAGAGAGCCGGAATCGATGCTACAAGAATTTGCAGAAGAAGTTTGTTCCTTGCGCTCAGCCCTTTATTTCTTTGTTTTTGGATTTTTATAAGGTCATCTCTAAAACCTATAAATGTTGATAGCGCGAAGGTCAGCAGAATTAGGAAAACCTCGATATTTGTTTTCTGGTCCATTACTAACCCTAAAATTGCCGCGATAATTGCTGAAAGAACAATAATTATCCCTCCGGTGGTTGGAGTGCCTTCCTTTACGGCATGGGATTTCGGTCCTTCCTCCCTGATAGTTTGATTGTATAACTTATCCTGCAAAAATCTGATGTACGGTACTCCCGCAATCAGACATAAAAGCAATGATATTAATGCAGTAACATATATTAACACGGCTATACTCCCGCTTTTGTTAAATTATCAGCTATACTTTCAAGATGCATGCACCTTGAGCCTTTTATTAAAACGGACGTACCGTTTTGCAGTGTGTTTTGCAGATAAGGATAAACATCTTCGGTTTTTTCAAATGTTTTAACTTTAATTGAATTTCCTTTAACTTCATCTGCCGTTATTTTTGCTGATTTCCCGACTGTTATCAGTTCTGAAAAGGTTTTTTCTTTTAAAAATTTGCCGATTTCTGTGTGAAATTTCTTTTCATAATTTCCGAGTTCAGCCATATCTCCAAGAATAATAATCTTGTTCAAAGAGTTATAGTTTTCCACAAAAGAATTAACGGCGGCTTTTACCGAATCGGGGTTGGCATTGTAGCAGTCATTCACAATAATTGCACCGTTGGATAATTTTATTACTGAGCCTCTGTCTTGGGCAGGTTTGAATTCCAAAAGCCCCAGTGAAATTTTCAGCGGGCTCATTCCCAGTGAAAGAGCTGTTTCTATTGCTGCAAGAGCGTTTGTAATATTGTGTTTGCCGGCGGCATTTATTTTGTAAAGATGATTTTTGTACATAAATTCACTGTTCAAATCGTTTGACTTCAGAATTTTGAAATTTTCGTTTTCTTTATCGCTGAAATAAACTGATTTGCGTTTCCAATCAATGTGATTTTTTAGAATATCATTGTCAATTGCAATTAAAACCCCTTCTCTGTTAAGATATTTGGTTATTTCACACTTAGCCCGAGCTATATTATCAATGCTCCCAAGTCTTCCTATATGTGCTGTTCCGATATTGCTTATGACAGCTATATCAGGCTGAGCATATTTGGATAAAACCTCAATTTCGCCCTTGCCTCTCATTCCCATTTCGCTTACCAAAATCTCGGTATCAGAAGGCATAGAAAGCATTGTTTGGCATAAGCCGACTTCATTATTGTGGTTCAGCATGGATTTGTGGGTTTTATAGCTTTTTGAAAGCACATGCCAAATCATTTCCTTGACGGTAGTTTTGCCTGAACTGCCCGTAACAGCTACAACAACGGGGTTTATTTTCCTTCTGACAAAGTTGGCTAATTTAAGATATGCTTCGAGAGTATTTTCTACTTCAATAACGAATTTGACGCTGTCATCGTTATCTTTGAATGTTTCCGAATGTTTTTTGTCGATAAAGTAGCCTCGAGCGCCTTTTTCCAATGCTGTGTCAATATAATCATGCCCGTCAAAGTTCTCGCCTGTCAGGGGAAGAAAAATTTCTTCGTGGTGGATTGTTCTGCTGTCGGTAGAAATTGAAAAGTTTCCCGTAAGATTATTTTCTACGAGCAGTTTTCCTCCTGTTGCCGACAATATTTCGCTGATTTGAAATTTCATTTATAAACCGAATTTTCAGACTAATTAAATTTTAGTTAAAAATAGCCTTGATGTAAATTTTTCACTAAAAATGCTTTGAGAAAATTTTAAATTAAAGAATTGTAAACTTAGCTTTATTATCTGCAATTGATATTCAGCAAAAGGATTAGGATCGAAGTGCAATTTAAAAATTCGTTACGGAGTCAATAATAATTATCTAAATGTTTTTATAAATATAGAGGTTAAATATTAGTGTAATGTTATTGAGTGGAGGATTTTTTATGGGTTTATCTGAAATTGGGCAAAGTGTAATACTGAGTGTTGAAACAAAACTTCCTGTCGGCGGTAGTTACAGTACCGGTTCGAAATTATTGGATGAAGGTATCGCCTCTTTTCTTGATTTATTGCCGGGATGCCAGATGGCGAATTTATATCCGCTTGGAACATTAGAAGGTAATTCTGACAGAAAGGTACAGTATTTTGAGGGCAATTGGCCTTCATTTGGACATAGAATAAGAACAGAAGAAGAAGCCAGAACGGTAGGAACCGAAGATATAAGAGAAGGTTCTGATGATGAATTATGGCAAATAGGTGATTATAAGGATTTACTGGGTATTGGACACATGGCATCTAACTCAAATTGTTTTGTAGTACGTTCTTAATTAATATCAAATAAATATATTAGTGTAATGTTTTTCACGTAGTAGATGCATAATTACAAATACAAATACAAAATGAAAACCCCCGAACCGACAAAGTTCGGGGGTTAGATTTTAAACCTTTTTGAATCAGCTTAGATAATTCTGTTCAAAAGCCTTTAGTGCAAGCTCTCTTGCGATTTCAGGCGGGAGGTTAAATTCTTCTGCCGCTTTTTGCTCAAATAAGTCGATTGCTTTTAAATACTGCTTTACTGAATTGTTAATTCTTTTGGCATCACTTTGTGAGACATATTTTGATATTTCAACAATTTTCTTCTTTGTTGTAGTTTCAACCGAACAGGTTAGGTTGCCTTCCATAAATTCAAAAACTTCGTCGGGAGCTTTGTATGAAATTTTTGGCTGAGAAGTTTGTTCCTGTTCTTCGTTCAGTGCTTCTTCCTGTTCTTTTTTGTTTTCTTTTACTTTGGGATCGATTTTTACATGATTGTTTATATTTATATTGAGCTTGTTAATATCTGTCATCTGCATGCTCCTTATGTTACTATGTTATTCTTAATAATCTTATCGGTTGTTTGCAACGAAACTTTAAAGAAAAAATTAAAATTTTAAGAGAAAGTTACAATGTTTTACATTTGTTTTAGACAGGTTAAAATCTAAGTCGGTGGTTAATTCGTCAGAATTAAAGGAGGAAAATATGAAGTTTTATACCGAGTACTTATGGTTCAACACCCAAAACCATAGAGAATATATAAACATAACGAACGAAGTAGCCGACATTCTCAAAAAAAGCGGCATTAAAGAAGGCATGATTCTGGTTTCCGCCATGCATATTACCGCGGGCGTTTATGTAAATGATGCGGAAAGCGGGCTGATAGAAGATATTGACAAATGGCTGGAAGAGCTTGCTCCGTTTAATATCAATTATAAACATCATCATACAGGCGAAACCAACGGTGACAGCCACTTAAAAAGCCTCTTGATCGGGCATGAAGTC
>CAZEDP010000160.1:0-3800 GCA_964511035.1 uncultured Gammaproteobacteria bacterium | reverse complement strand
ATTCAAATCCTTTTGAATCTAGTATTCTATACCCTGTCTTGCCATAACACCCATGTCGAAATAATGCTTCACTGGCTGCATCTCTGTTACCAGATGAGCCATGGCAATCAGTTCAGGATGAGCTCTTCTGCCGGTAAGAACTACTTCAAGGTTTTCCGGCTTGTTGATAAGAGATTCTTTTACTTCGGCAATCTTAATCATGCCCAGATCTACGCAAATATTAAGTTCGTCGAGAATAATAAGCTGATATTTACCGCTGGCAATGGCTTCTTTCGCAAACTGCCAGCCGCGGCGGGATTCTTTGTAGTCATCAATATTGATATTATGAGAATATACAACTCTGTCTAATCCGAATTGTTCAACTTCCAGATTAGGCATGAGCTTGGAAGCTGATATTATTTCACCGTAATAGTTGATATTGTGTTCGCCCTTTGTAAACTGGATTATAAGTACTTTCCAGCCGTGTCCTATTGCTCTTAAGGCTAACCCCAATGATGCAGTTGTCTTGCCTTTTCCGTCACCCGTATATATCTGAATATAACCGTGCTTCAGCACTTAATGTCACCTCCAAAACCATTATTAAATCAGGGCTTCTTCCAATGTTGAAAAATTGTTTTGATACCGTAAGTTTTTCTTTGTCTCCCCGGAAATCTTTTTGATAAAACACTCGAAATGGAGTGCAGAAATCCGGTGAGGTATTTGTATTTAAAACTTTCCGTTTAATGTTCCCTGCAGTCGCTTATCTTTGCCTTGTCCTTAACCCTTTAATTCCCCTCCTTAATCGGGACTGTCCTCTGACTTCTTCCGCAAAGTTCCTCTGATTTCCCCCCTTCGTCACAAAATTATTTTTCGACTGCAAATTATCTGTTTTTAATCCACAAATAAATATAATAATTTTTTTCAGATTAATCAAGATAAAAATAGTGTAAAATCATGGATTCAATTGAGTTTGAATAAAATTTAGAGTGAATCAATAGTAATTCAAAGAAAATGGAATTTATCAAAAATTTCAAATATTAAGCAAAGATTTTTACATTAATTATTTTAAAATAAGCATGATTAAAGCCAGGTCTGAAAAAAAATTTTAATAACAAATCTTTACTTCACACTTGTTTAATTTCCTTAAAAAAGACTTGAAAACCAAGCACCGAGAAAAAAAGACAATAAATAAAAAAAACAAGTCTGTTAAAATTGTGTTCAAATAAAAAAAAATCATTTAAACTTATTATTTATAAGGGTAAAATGTCATAAGTGTTCTTATAAAAAGTTTCAAAAAGGACCATGAAGGTTAAAGAATCGATTAATAAACAAAATAACGGCATTCTGGATAAAATAAGCGGCATAAAAGACTTTGAAATCCGCAAAAATGCTTTTTTATCGCTTCTTGCCGTTGACGTTTTTTATAACTATCTCGCTAACAGTTCTTTGAAACCTGTTCCTGACGTAAGATGTCAGGACATCAGCAAAATACTGGAAGAATTTGACCTCGCAGAAATTTCTCTGGGCAATGCACGCATAGGCGTCAGGGCTGTTTACGGCGATGAAACAAACTATTTGAGAATTCCGCGAAAACAGTTTGATTTTGCTCTGGTGCCCTCTGTTTATGTCGCAGTAAGAATTTATAACGATTTTCAATCCGCAGAAATACTGGGGGCTATTGAACCCTCTAAAATTGATAAAACCCTGTGCGATGATGATTATGTTTATGTCAAAAATTCTTCTTTAGACACAATTGAAAAATTATCCGAAATAATAGCAGAGGCAAAACAGCAAAATACTGCGTTTTTGTCAGTTGACCATGAAAAAATTCAGGAAAAGTTTCTTGATTTTGCCGAAAACAAACTGGAGGGAAAATCGCTAAAGGCTTTTATGCAGCACCTTTCGAACTGCCCTTCATGCAGATGCGAGCTGAAAACTTTTTATGATTTTAATATGAAACTGCAAAACACAAGCAAAAACGGCTTAGATTTAAAAACAGTTTTCGAAGGTGATGAAATAACGTCTGATGATGGGAAAAACAACGAACAATACCTCGAAGCAAAAGACATTGAGCCGAAGGAATTTGCAGAATATCTGCAAAAAAAGATTAATAACGATCCGGATGCCGTTCTTAATTCAAAACCAAAGAATCAGCCTGAAACTGATGCCCAAAAAAACGACAAAGAGAATATAAATGAACCGGAAAATGAAACAAAAACCGAACAGGTCTTTAAGAACCTTGCGGAAAAAGTCAGAGAGCCGTTTTCGGAATTTTCTCTAAGGCTTGTTGAAGAGGAACTCGATGAACTTGAATCGGATTTGTCTGACTTACCACCGCATGACTGGAATATTGAAAACGAAGAAATTGAGCTGAAACTTAATCCTGAAGAAGATAAACATTTTGAAGAGATATATGAGAGACCGGAAGAAATTAATGAAATTGAGGAAGATCGAATCTTTCCTCTTGCCGATGAAATCGAAACAGAAGAATTTATTTCCGAACCTCATATATGCGCAGAAAATGATGAGAAACAGCAGGAAGCTGAAATATTCGTACCGTTCCCGACCGAAATCAATTCGGAAATTCCTGCCGAAAACATAAATGATTCCAAATTGGAAGAAATGCTTTCCAACCTTGATGATATAGAAATAGTAAACAATCTTGAAAACAAAAAAGCGCAATTTCAGCCCGAAGAAATAACTCCTGAAGCTCATGAAAGGGAAATAATGATTCAACCCGCTCAAGAAATAATTCTTGATGAGCAAGAACCTGAAAAAAACGTTAAGCCTAAAGATGATGACGAAAATCTGTTAGGGTTGGAGAAAAAAGTACGGCAAGATTTTGCTCAGGACGATGATTATGTTCTTGAAAATATTTCCGAAAAAGCTAAGAATTTTGAACTTCCGCCTAAAAAAACGGCAAAACCCAAAAAGGCTCAAAAACTGCCTGTTGTAAAAATAGCGGTTGCCGCAATTATAATACTTGTTGCAGGCGGACAGTTTGTTTTGACTAAGTTTAAACAAAAATCTGAAGCAGATTCATTAAATCAGCTTAACGAATTGCAGAATATTCAGAACCCCGCGGGCATCCAACCCGTCACTAATGCTGCAAGTCAAAATCTGAACAGCATTAATGATGTTATTCCAAACGCATTCGGTGAAGCAGAAAATCTGTTCAGAATATCAAACATTACCTGGGAAGTTAATGAAAGTCTTGCCAATAATCCGACTTTCAGAAGTTATCTGATGAATTCCGGCATGAACCTGAAAAAATTATTATCCAAGAACCTTTTAAGTGTTAATGAAAAAATACCAAACGATAAAATAAAAGTTATAGCTGTTTTTGATTCAAACGGCAAATTGAAATCGGCAGCAATTGACATTTCAAGCGGCTCAAAGAAAGCCGACGGAATTGCTTTGGATACCGTTAAACAAAACCTTGATTCGTCAAAGTTCCCGGCAGTCATAAACGGCAGTGATACAATAGAAGCAGGTATAATCATAAACTTGTAACTAAAAATCAACCCACAAGAAATAACTAAACTCAATTTAAATAATATGTCGTCAAATAATATGGATGTTTCAAAAGATTACAGGAATTATATAGAAAAGGTAATTAAAGAATCTCTTTCTTATGCCGGAAATGAAGATATTTTTGAGGATTTTGCCGAAGCTGCACTTAGAAAAGCCGAAAAAATAATTAACCTTGAAGACGATGAGTTCAAAAAAGAATTTTATCTCAATAAAGCAGTTTCAACTGCCATAGTGGAAGTTTTAAAAGCTAAAGGCAGGTTTAACAAATTTGAAGAGGAAAAAATTAC
>CAZEDP010000159.1:0-3807 GCA_964511035.1 uncultured Gammaproteobacteria bacterium | reverse complement strand
CTACTGCTGATTTGATAATGCCCGACTCGCCGAACCCCGCTTCCGTTACGCCGAGGTGGAGCGGATAATCTGTTATTTTTGAGATTTTCTCGTAAGCCTGTATCATAACAGGCACACTGCTTGATTTCAGCGACACTTTAATAAGGTCAAAGTCATTATCTTCAAGAAGTTTTATGCTGTTCAGCGCGCTTTTTACGAGGCTCTCGGACAAATTCTCATAGCTCAGCCCTTTCTCAAGCGAGCCTGAATTAACGCCGACCCTTATGGGAATTTGCTTTTCTTTTGCTGATTTAACGATTTTTTTTATGTATTCTTTGCCGATATTGCCGGGATTTATTCTTATTGCGTCCGCGCCGTTGTTCATTGCATCAATTGCCAATCTCCAGTCAAAGTGAATATCGGCAACGATGGGAATATTAATTTTACTTTTGATTTCTTTCAGTACGGTTGCACTCTCACTGTCGGGAACCGCAACCCTGATAATCTCACATCCCGCATCGGCTAATTCTTTAATCTGATTAACAGTTGCGGGTACATCTGCCGTGTTAGTATTGCACATTGATTGGACGGATACAGGCGCATCCCCGCCGATTTCAACATTGCCTATGTAAATTGATTTTGTTTTCTTCATGAATATATTTTAACTTAATCAAGAGATAAATTATTTTCTGAATGAATCAACTGTTATTGCCAAAACGGCGAAGCCGTTTGTGGCAATTCAACTTATGAATGTGAAAAAATGTATAATTCATGGAAAAAATGTAAACCAAATAGGCTCAGCAGGACTGCCTTAATTGAGCCTAACACTCTCAAAAAACTTCTCTGCCTTCTGCTGACTGTATTTACCGACATCATTAACAGAAATTATTACACTGTTTTTCTTGTCTTTTTCTTCGACAACGCCGAGAATACCTTCAAAACTCTTGTTCGGCGTGCCGGTTATGTGTAATTTGACTCTTACATAAGGAACGCTTTGACCAAAAGCCTTAAAGTAGCCTTTACCGACTATTTTAAGGTTTTCGAGCTTTACTGCCGGCGTATTGAACTTTGCCGCAATATCCACAAGCTGCTTGTCAATTGACTTTGAGCGAATATCGTTTTTGGAAAGGTTTATCGCCCAACCCGTATCCACAAATGCCATTTTCTGATTGTTGAGCTTATCCTGCGCCAAAACCGCCTGCACGCCAAGCATATCAATTGTTCTCGTTAATTCGTATTCTTCGCCCACCCCGCTAAAATCGGCAATTTTTGATGCCTTAGCCGTTAACGTCTGCTCTGTGGGGTTTATAAAGGAATTAACATAGTCCTTAATAGAGTTAAACCCGCCGAATATGAACAAATAGACCGCAAATATAACCAAAAACAGCGTAAAAACCGCTTTAACAACCAACGATATAATAAACTTCAAACAACCCATAACCATTATTCCTCTCATTAAACAGGTATTCAGCCATATTGAATTTTACCATAAAGAAGCCCCTATGACACAATCACATAAATCTTCTTGATATTTAAAGCAGAGTGTTTAATAATATCGATACAGAGATAATTAATCTTTATGGCATAGTAGCTCAGTTGGCTAGAGCACGTGGCTCATACCCGCGCGGTCACTGGTTCGAATCCAGTCTATGCCATTATTTATTTGAATATAAATTAAGCTCATCCAAAATCTGCATTGAAGCCGATGCCTTGTTCAAAGTACAAAAATGCAGTCCCTTGAGGCCAAACTTAAGCAATTCCCTGCACTGTTCAACAGAATAAGCAATTCCTATCTGCCTGCAGGCTTCATCATCATTTTTAAACCGCTCAAGAACCATTCGGAATTTTTCGGGAACACTGCACCCGCACATCGTAATCATTCGCTCTATCTGCGAAAATGACGTTATCGGCATAATACCGGGAATAATAGGCACAGCAATTCCAACCGCTCTGCATCTTTCAACAAAGTTAAAAAAGTGCGCATTTTCATAAAAAATCTGCGTTATAACTGCATCCGCGCCCGCTTCCACCTTTCTTTTCAGGTTAAGCAAATCATCTTCAAAGCACGCAGCTTTCTGATGGCATTCGGGATATCCCGCAACTGCAACTGAAAGATTAGAATTCTCTTTTATGAAATCAACAAGCTCGTTTGCATAACAAAATCCGTCTTTCTCAGGCACAAAATCCGGCATGTTCTTCGGCGGGTCGCCTCTTAATGCAAGAATATTTTCGATACCCAAATTTTCAACCGACTTAATATACTCAAGAATATTATTTTTACTGCTTCCTACACATGTAAAATGCGGCAGCGGAGTTGCATTCAGTTCACAATTAATGCGCTTGACGATATCGAGAGTTTTATCTCTAGTACTTCCGCCTGCCCCGTATGTGACTGAAAAGAACGCAGGCTTGTATTTCATTAATAATTTCATTTCGTCGAACAATCGATCTTCTTTTTCCTTAAGCGCGTCAGCTTTAGCATCCTTTGGCGGAAAAACCTCAAAAGAGATGACTGTTTTCGAAGATTTATACATATCTGAAAGTTTCATAACAAATATTATATCAGTAAACCTTAAATCAATAACCCTAAGAATGATTTATAACAATAAAAAATTTTTTAAAATTCCTCTACAATTTCACATTTTTTTTAAAATACGCTGATGTCGATGGTCTATCGGATAATGACTGTTCACTTTCTCTGTTGTTCAGAATCTCAGCGTTGCTTAAAGTCATATTCATATCTCTGTATGGAATACCTGCTCTGGTGTCAAGAAGTTCCAGTTCTCTTGCGGTAAGTACATCAATATTGTCTTGCACTTTCTTAAAGGCTATGGTTCCTGAGGATTTTCTACCTACGGGCTGCGTTCTGTATATGTAAAAACCGGCATCAATAAATGCGCTTCGCACTGCTGCCGATGATGTATAAGTAATAACACACCCATTATCCTTGGCAACACTGTACAATCTTTTCATAATTTCGACAGTCCACAGAGACGGAGCTTTGTGAGGGGTAAAGCCGTCAAGTAAAATGCAGTCATATTGACTATTCAGGGCTTGTACTGCTTCTCTGGCATCTGCTATATAATAACTAATTTCCAGTTTATCGCTTTCATAGTGGGCTTTTTCAATTTTATTATTTCTGAACGGAATAGACCGATAATATATATTATGTAACAGCGAACGATTTAGAGTATCAACCGAACTTTCTATACGGTTTTTATCAAACTCTTCAAAATGAGGCTCTAAAATTTTATGTTTACGCATTTCTTCTTTAAGGTTCGCAAATAGGTTATTATATTGGGGCATTTCAGATAAATATTGCGTCATATCGGCAAATGGCTGCTGTACTTCATTGCATATTCGCTCATAATTGATAATTCCGGCGAGCATAAACATACAAGCATCGTTATCAAGGCAATCAACAGTAATTTTGCATTCAGGATTCGCTTTATAGATTTCATTCAGTGCAGTTTTTGAATTGTATCCCATTCCGAAGCAAACATCTAATATTTTCACGTCATTATTTTCTTTGACGTGATGTATTATGCCCGAGGGTTTTATAAATTTTTCAAGCGCTTCTGTGTAAGCGCCGATTTTAGAGTGATAAATATCATTTTCTATTTGGCTGAACAGCGAAATAGAACCGTCATCACTTATCTGTGGACAAATAGAAATCATAAGTATATGCCGTAGTTGAGCGACATCTAAATAATATCGCAAATACAATGACTTTTGGGTTTTATGTTAATCAGAAATAATGCCTTCCTTCATCGATTTTTTCGCAGTTTCGAATTTCTTCGCTAATCTGTCCAGGTTTTTTACCCAGTT
>CAZEDP010000158.1:0-3889 GCA_964511035.1 uncultured Gammaproteobacteria bacterium | reverse complement strand
CGGTTAAATCACTGTATAACACTCCCCACTGGGGTTCTGTTGATTTTGCGACAAAATATGCAATAGTTACTGAAGTAACAACAAGAAGCAGCAGGATAGCCAGTTTTTGACCGAAATCCAAACCGCCCCAAAGTTTTTTAAAATCATTCGCTAATATTCCTAAATAGTTGTTCAATTTTTTCTCCCCGCATCATTAACCTTGCATTACGACTTATACACCCATTCTTGATATTTCCTGATATGCAGCCAATATTTTATTTCTCATCTGCATAGTCAGTTGAAGCGATAACCCTGCTTTTTCAGCGGCAATCATAACATTATGAAGTTCAATTTTTCCTCCCGAAGCATATGTCATCGTTGCCTGTTCGGAATTCTTTTGCAGTGTATTAACTTCATTCAGATAGTCTCCAAATCCCTTTTGAATACCCTGAAGGGTATTATTCGGGGTTATTTCATCGGTTTTTGAGACTGAATTATTTCCAATGTTATTTATATTTCGGGATGTTATCGCCTTGAGGTCGTTGTAAAGTTCGTCATCTCCGATAAAATTACTTTCGGTAACGCTTCCTTTCAGTATATTATTGACGAGTTCAGAATTTATCTCTGAACTCATTTCGTTTGATTTTTTCAAATCATCCAGAGTCTTTTTGTAAGAGGTGTTAAAATCCGCTATCGGATTAAAATTCCCTGCACTGTTTATAAAATCAACCATTTATTAGTTCTCCCGCAGTTATATTCTCAGCGCCGAGGCGAAAAGGTTTTTCGTAGTGTCCATTACGGTTAAATTGGCTTCATATGCTTTATTAGCCGCAATCATTTCAACCATTTCGGTTACGATATTTACGTTAGGCATTTCTACATAACCGTTTTTGTCCGCATCCGGATGAGAAGGATTGTAAACTCTTCTTAAAGGACCGCTGTCTTCAATAATTTGACCGACTTTAACTCCGGAAGCAACATTAGGTTCATTGAAGCTGACAGATCCTTTTAGAGTATTAACCGAATCTATCATACCCTGCTTGTCGTTTACGCCGGAACCGCTGCCGGAGTTCAGCGAATCATTCAAAACTGTTTGAAATACAACGTCTTTTCTTTTGTATACTCCGGGTGTGCCGTCAGAATTCCTTGTTGTATTGACGTTTGCAATGTTACTTGCAATGGCATCCATTTTCAGTCTTTGCGCATAAAGTCCGGAGGCGCTTATATCAAGTGAATCAAAACTCATTATACAGCTGCTCCTCTGATTAATTCCTGTAAACCTCTGAAAATTCTTTCCTGAAGCGTTGCAACGGCTGAGTATTTCATGCCGTTTTTGGACACTTCAGCCATCTCGGCTTCCAGATTAACATTATTGTTGCCGGAATCGAGCGAGTTATTAGGCGTGGATATTATTTCGGGATTGAATCTTCCCAATATTTCGTGTTCGTTTTTTAAAGTTTTGAAGCCGGTTTCTTGCGGATTTGCAAGATTATCGGCAAGTCTTATGCCTGCGGTATTATTGTTGCTTCTTGCGTTATCAGTTTCCTGCAAATCACTTACGATTTGCTGAAGCTGACCCTCAAAGTTTAAATCAACTCTCGTATAATTCGGAGTTTCTGCATTGGCAACATTGGCGGCAAGCAGCTTGTTTCTTGTTGACAGAGCATCAAGCGCCAGTGTTGTGACTTCCATAGGTCTTGTAGTAATAAAGTCCATTTCCTTCCTCCCTTAGTCAGTGATTGCCGGTATTGAGAGGCAAAATACCGATCCTTTGTTTTCAGCCGGAATAAATATAAGTTTTCCCTTATGAGCCTCTGCTATTTTTCTGGACCAGGCAAGTCCCAGTCCTGTACCTTCGCCTTTAGTCGTAAAATAAGGCATAAAAATCTTTTCTGCGTTTTCATGCGGAATTCCGCAGCCTTCGTCGCACACTTTCACGGAAATTTCCGCATCGTCGTTTTCTAAATTAACAGAAATATTTACCGTCTCACCTGTGTTAGAAGCTTCCAAAGCATTTTTAAGCAAATTGACCATTATTTGTTTTATTTTGAGTTTGTCAGCTTTAAATTTCTGCTCATCCTCAAGTTCACAATGAAAATTCAAGTTAATCTGTTTTTCTTCAAATTGGGGTTTTACTAAATTTATTGCTTCACAAACTGTTTCTTTTACATTTTCTGTTGTTTTTTCAAGCTGAAGAGGCTTAGAAAAATTCAAAAGTTCGGACAGAATTTTGTCCATAGTTTCTATACCGTTTCGCAGGATATTTGAAGCATTTTGAATTGACTCGGCAATTGAGTAATCTTGTTCGCCGTTCAGGAGTTTTTGAGCATTTTGACCGATAACTTTTGCATAAATATCCATCGAACCGAGCGGGTTTCTGATTTCGTGGGCTATTGCGGAACAAAATTCTCCTATTGCCTGCATTTTTTCTGTTTGAAGATTGTTTTCACAAATTTCAGTCAACTCTTCATTTGCGCATATCAAATCACGCTGTCGGCTTTCAAGGCTGGAGACAAGTTTTCTGATTACGGAAGTAAAATATTCGTTTCTTCTTCTGTCGGCTTTTACTTCATCAAGAAAACTTTTTAACTCTTCGCTGAAAGCTATATTTTGGAGATAATCCCCTATTTGCTTTGCATCCTGCGGATTAAACGAACAAAATCCCTGACATAAACCAAATACCTCTGAAGTGTTTTCGTTCCAGTAAAGACAGGAAGATATTCTATCGTCAATGATAACAATAAATTCATCATCATTAATGGCATCGGTTTGAAGGTTAATCTGCGAAAAGTTCTCGAGATCATAAGCCTCACTGTAACAGAATACCTTTGCGCTGGTGTACTGAAGCCGTTTTATCAAGCCTTCGAAATTATCTCTGTTGTTTATTTTCATCAGTATTATACTTGTACTGCGGCTTTCGATGACAGTTTCCATAAGGCTCCTGAAAAGACACAGTATAGTATCTTTTGTGTACATTTCAAGAGTTATATGGTTCATCAGCCTGCTGATTGATTTAAGCAGCGCATTGTTGCCGTAAAGTCTTTTCATAATTTCCCCAAATCGTTGAAACAGTCGTTAATTTTTTATACGGCTGCCATCATTTTCCTTCTGTTGCCCAAACCGTGATTAATTGCATAAAGAACAGCCTGAGTCCTGTCATTAACCTGCAGTTTTTGGAAAATGTTGTTTACGTGTGTTTTAACCGTTGTTTCGCTAATGAAAAGCTGTGTAGCAACGCCTTTATATGTAATGCCCTGTGTTAAAAGCTCAAGTACTTCTTCTTCACGCTGTGTGAGATACTGAAGAAGGTTTTCTTCATCCTGAGTATATTTGCCTTTTGCGTCTTCTTCGAATGTTCCGTGGAAGTGGTCGAAGAATTTTGCGGCAAGACTTGGAGGAAGATAGATTCTGCTGTTTAGTACTTCATTAATTGCCGAAATAAGCTGAGCTGCCGCCATGGTTTTTAAGATATAGCCCTTTGCGCCGACTTTCATGGCGCGGAAAATAAGGTCTGAATCGTCATATCCGGAAATGGATATAATTCTCGAATCGACCTCAAGTTTTTTAATTTCGCTTATTGCGCTGATACCGTCAATCTCCGGCATATTAATGTCCATAAGGACTATGTCGGGATTGTATTTTTTAATCAGCGAAAATGCGATTTGCGCGGATGCGCAGGTTCCGATAACTTCGTAGGAACTTTCCAGATTGATGAGTTCTCTTAACCCTGATGCGTGTTCGTAATTGTCATCGACGATTAAAATTCTTGCGCTTTTTAATGTTTCAAAAATCTGTTCATTTGTATTCATATCTTACTCCTTATCCTCAGGTATGTTAATAGTACTAAGAATAGCATTAATCTTTTCACTATACTCAATTGATGTATCTAGAATAAAGTTAAGATATGGTA
>CAZEDP010000157.1:0-3965 GCA_964511035.1 uncultured Gammaproteobacteria bacterium | reverse complement strand
CAGGGCGTGCGACGGTTTGGGCAATAGTTATAAAACCAAAGTCATGGCTCTGAAGTTTACAAAAGTGGTTCTTAGTGTTGTAGTTCCTCTTTATATTATCGGGTCGGTACTGATTAATTTTAATCAGGCTTTAACCAGAAAAGTAAGAACCCAAAGGAAACAGTCACATCTCCCTGATAACAAATGCAAATGCAGTCCAAACATTTGCGCCAACAGTATGCATGATTTCGTTCGGGATATAAAGTTTAAAAATGATCCTAAAGCCGCCGGCAGTGCAAGCAAAGATTTAAATGCCTTCATAACTTCAGCTAAAAAACAATCCGAATTATCTTCCACAAAACTTGGTAAACAATCTTTCAAGGGCAACGGAACGGCTTTTGATATACTGAAAACAATAGGTTACAGTGTTGAAAACGACAAATATGTAAATCTCCTTGTTATGGATGGCGGTATATTGTACGGCAGAACAAGCCATGCCAGAAATGAAGATGAAAAGAGAGAAATTATATTTAGAGATGCCGTTTCAATTCTCTTCTACATGTTTTCAACACCGTTTATTATGGACAGACTTTCCAAATTGCAGGATAAAAAGCAGGGTGTCTATACAAAACTTGATCCCAGAGTTGCAAATTATCTGAATGACAAGGTAATTAAGGACTTCAGGGAAAAGTATCCTGAGGGAATTTCAAAAGAAGAGCTTAAAAAAGTATTGCTTGGAAAAGAAGAATTTAAAATAAGAGATTCCTTGCAAGAAAATACTGCATTTGAGGAATTTATACAGAAATTACAACAAAATATGGGTAATAGTATTTCAAAGTCAGAATTTGAAAAAATTGCACAAAAAAATGGATGGGATATATCAAATATTCAAAAATATCCTGAAATAAATAAACAAATCAAAGATTCTGACAAAGTTATGGAATATGCAAATCATTTTAAATATTCAGGAAATGAAAAACTGTATTTCAAATTAAAAGAAGTCGCTGACAATATGTATGCAAGGGGATTTTTAAGAGAAACATTTAACTATTTTGAGGAGATTCAAAATCTTAAAGGTGGTCGGTTAATTAAAACAGAAGATATTAAAGAGTTTGATAATCTTTTAAATGATTTGGATAAGGTATCGGAAATATTTATTACCCCTCAAATAAAAAGAATTAAAAACGGTTATGCGGATCAGTTAGAAGTTATTTCCAACTCATTTAAACTTGTTTTATCCGACCTTGGAAAGCATAATGAAATATCTGACCTGCAAAATCCAAGGAAATATGTATCGCCGGGTACTCTTATTGAACTTGAAGAAGACATCAATAAATATGTAGAACAGCTGTATAAAAATATCGAAAAGGAAGTCAAAAATTCTGACAAAGTAACCTTTACAGATATAGAAAAAATTTCAACAAGAATGAAGAATAAAAATTCAATCTTTAAGATTTTATATGCGGCAACAGGTCTGGGTATTTCAGCCTTCTTCCTGTCTTTCGTGATTCCGAAAATTCAGTACTTCATCACTTGGTTTAAGACAGGCAAAAATGAATTCCCCGGCGTCAGAGATTTGTAGTTTGTGGTTTAAAGATTATAAAATTATTAGTAGAACAAATTTTTAGATAATTTATGCAAAAAGCTTATAAAACCAAATGGCTGTTAGCAGGGAACTCCGTTGTAATTGAAGATGCGGTATTAATTAGCGATAATGGAATAATCAAAGAAGTTAAAACGGTCGAAAATTATATTGATAACGGAAATATTGAATTTTCGGATTTTGGAAATGCTGTTATAACACCGGGATTTGTTAATTTGCACACTCATTTGCAATATACTAGGTTTTATGAGGATTTTAAAAAAATAGTCGGAACTATCAGCTTTATTGAATGGATTATTGAGCTCATAGAAAGCTATTCACGATTGAGCAAAAAAGAAAAAATCGCTTCTTCACAAGCAGGACTTGATGAGTCCATTAAATCCGGTGTTACATGTTTAGCTCAATTGTCTAAAGAAACAGAATTTATTGAAACTCTGAGTAAAAGTCCTATTAAAACTCATTTGTTTTTAGAAATTTTTTCAAAAGACGAAGAATCAAGCATTCTTGAGTTTGAGAATTTCAAGAAAAATTATTCTCTTTTGAAACAAAAATGCTCTGAAAATATTCAAATCGGGATTTCTCCGCATTCGATATACAATGTTCATCCTGTTTTGTGGAACAAGATTAGTGAATTTGCCTTAAAAGAAAATATTCTTGTCCATACTCATTTGGCAGAATCACAGGCTGAAATTGACTGGATAAATGGTAAAAAGTCGGAAATTGATAAATTACACAGGTTTTTGGGTTGGCAGAATAAATCGAATCTTTTTGCTGTTGAAGATAATGCTGTGAAATATATTAAAAAACTGGGTCTAACAGGACTTAAATCAAACCTGATACTTGCCCATCTAAACTTTCTGAGTACAGAAGAGATTTTGGAACTCTCAAAAACAGATATAGGAATTGCTCACTGTCCTAAAAGTAATATCAATCTTCACGGAAAGACTTTTAATTGTAGTGGTTTTGCTAAAACCGCAGGAATTGGTACCGACAGCAAAGCGAGCAGTTTGAGCCTGAATATTCTGGATGAGGCAAGGTTTATTAAAAATAATACCTCTCTATCTTCGCTTGAAATTCTGGATATGTTAACAATAAACGGCGCAAAAATATTAAAAATAGATGATAGAATCGGATCTCTTGAAAAGGGAAAAGATGCTGATTTTTTGGTTTTTAAACTTAAAAACGGCAAAACATACAGCGATTTTTTAAATAAAAATCGGCCCGATTTTGTCTATATTAAAGACAGGCTAGAAGTACACAATAGATAAATGTTTAGGGTTGTTTCATATAGAAAGAACCCATAATATGCTTGAATTTAGAGTTTTCCTGAAGTAAAAAGTTTATTCTTGTTATGAGTTTTTTATTTTCTTCAAGAAGTTTTTTAACGTGTCCTGATAAAACTTCGTTGTCCCTTGTTAGTTTTGCGCTGTCCACAACAGGTTTTAGAACATCACTGTCTTTTATTCGCCCTGCTATATCATTTGATATTTTACTTGCTATGGAATCAGCAAGCAGAGCAAGTGTTTGGGTTGTAATGTCAACGGTTATTCTTTTAAGACCGTTTCCTCCAGTGTATCCCTCTTGTTGTTGAACTGCTGCTGTTGTCCTGACAGCCGGAGCATTTGCCGCTTTATAAACATTGCTGCCTATTATGGTCATAATCTCTTCATCACCAATTCCTTGCTCCTTAAGCTTTAATCCCTGATTTAGCTTTATCACGGCAATATCATCAAAATATTCCTCTTTTGCTTCGTCCTCATAAACAGCATCAATATGCCAGTTTTGCAAACAGGCCGAAATGAGTTCCTTGCTTACAGAAAGGTTGTTTTTTTGGAGTTTTTGAAATAGCTCTTCTATGCTGTACATTTGTTTTTAAACCGAAATAGCTTTAATATAATTAATTCTTGAAACTTATTTATATTATATCGTGTTTGTTATTATTAACTAAATTCGGACTACTGGGAACAAACTAAAATTGTAAAATATAGACAAAAGCGGAGATTTAACACCTCCGCTTTTGTAAAACTTTATTAATAAACTTACTTTATGAATGAATTTTCTCTAATATTTTGCTTACCCTGAGCTATGCTTAGATTTATATTTTGAGCAAGATCGGCTCTTCCGTTTCTCTCATAAATCTTTGCCATGGTTTCAAGGAATTTGAGGCTGTCTATGTTAGATTTTGCTTTGTGCATTTCAGAAGAACTTACAGCGGGTTTTTGTAAAACTGCTGTCCTTGTATTTGAAGGTTTTGGTAAAACCGGATTTGAAGGCACTTTAGCAAAGGGCTTTGGTTTGCTTAAACCTGACGCGGTGTACATTTCTTTCTTATTTGGTAAGCCTAAAGAGTTCTTAAATGGTGATACCTGACTGTTTTGATATT
>CAZEDP010000156.1:2709-3980 GCA_964511035.1 uncultured Gammaproteobacteria bacterium | reverse complement strand
ATAGCCGTTATACTTGGTTCCGGCTTAGGTTTTTTAGCGGATGAAATTAACGGAATATCACTGAGTTATGATGATATTCCGGGTTTTTGCAAATCCAAAGTAGAAGGACATAAGGGAAGACTTGTTTTCGGGAATTTTTTCGGGAAAGAAATCGTTGCAATGCAGGGCAGGTTTCATTTTTATGAAGGCTACCCTATGGAGAAAGTTGTATTCCCCATAAAAGTCCTGAAAGAATTGGGAGTTGAAACTTTAATAATTACAAATGCCGCAGGTGGAATAAATACCGGTTTCTCTGCCGGTAATCTGATGGTAATTGACGACCATATCAATTTTATGGGTACTAATCCCTTAATATCAAATGGTGACAGCCCTGCACAGTTTATTGACATGACAAATGCTTATGACAAAAACCTCAAAAATATTGCATTTAAAGCAGCAGATGAAATCGGGCTCAAACTGCAAAAGGGAGTTTATGCCGCTTTGACAGGACCCAGTTACGAAACTCCGGCCGAAATCAGAATGCTCAGAACGCTGGGAGCTGATGCTGTTGGAATGTCAACCGTACCTGAAGTAATCTGCGCTAACTCATTAGGAATAAAAGTTCTCGGAATTTCCTGCATAACAAATATGGCGGCAGGCATTACAGGACAGGCTCTTTCGCATCAGGAAGTCATTGATACAGCCGAACGAGTCAAAAAAGACTTTGCAGCTCTTATTAAAACAGTCATCAGCAAAATCGAAGTTTAATTAATGGCGGCTTAATGCAATCTGGAGAGCAATTTCAGCCGGCATTTTTCCGCTTTTCAAATTAAATTCGGCGTGAGTTAAGTCCTGCTTCATTTTTACGAGGGTTTCGATATTGATTTTTTTTAACTTTTCCAAATCCAACTTTACCCTGTATTCGTTTTGCTTGGCTGTTTTTGCAATTTCAAACGCGGTTTTATTATTGACTGCTTCAGCTTTTAGCCTGAGCCAGTATCTTAAAGTGGTTTGAAGAGAGGCAGTTATTTTGACGGGAAATTCTTTCTTCAGAAGTTTATTGAGCTCTTCCACCGCTTTATCGTTTTTACCGGAAAGCCAGTAATCAGCCAGTTTAAAAATATCTTCCGATGCACAGGAAAGCTCTTTTACGTCTTTTAATTCTATTGTTTTTCGAGGCAGTATATATGTTTGGAGTTTTTCAATTTCGCTGTCAAGCCTTCTTAAATCGTTTCCCGTTTCGCTGAAAAGCAAAAAAGCCGCATCCTTATTTATTTTTATGCCTTTGGAAA
>CAZEDP010000156.1:0-2699 GCA_964511035.1 uncultured Gammaproteobacteria bacterium | reverse complement strand
CAGCGTTTTCAATTATCCAACCGACAAAGTCTTCGGTTTTGTAAAACTTAATCGGCTCAAACGGGATAATTTTGCCGATTTTTTGAATCAGCTTTGTTAACTTAAGCGCAGAATCAATTTTTTTTCCGCTGCCTTTAGGCAAAATGCTTATAAACAAGACATAAACATTGTCATTCAGGTTTTCAAGGCTTTTCATTAATTCTTCAACGAGCTTGTCATAATCATCGGATTTTTTTGCTCCCCGAAAAAATAGCGCAGTTGTCCGAACTTCAATCAGCAGATTTCCGAATGCTAACGGCAGTGACCTTATAGTTTGATTTAGCGTCGGCAAATCAGGTTCGAAAAGAGTTTTATGATTTAATTCCTTCCATGCAGGGTCAAGAATTTCCGTCTTGAGTTTGCCAACGGCTTTCTCAAGGTTAAATTCTTCTTCTCCCCAATATAATAATACAGGCATTTTAAATACCGTTTTTAAACCAGTAAACTTGCCCCTATAACGCCGGCGCTTTCTCCAAGCTCGGCAGGAACTATTTTAACGGCTTCGTAAGCAATTTTAAGAGCTCTTTTTCTGATTGTTTCTCTGATAGGGTCGAAAAGCAAATCTCCTGCCTGCGCAACACCGCCGCCTATGATGATTATTTCGGGGTTTAATAAGTTAACCACACTTGAAAGCGCAATTCCTATCCATCTGCCCGTTACGTAAAAGATTGTTTGCGCCACGCTGTCCCCTGCTTTTGCCGCTTCTGAAATAGTCTGGGCAGATAACGGAGTGTTGCCCGAAAGTTCGACAAACTTACTGCTTTTTCCGCCTCTTATGTAATCTTCAGCCATTTGAACAATGGCAGGACCTGATGCCAAAGACTCAAGACAGCCTGTATTGCCGCATCCGCATATAGGACCGTTGCAATCCTCAAGGGTCATATGACCGATTTCGCCGGCTGACATACTTGCCCCCCTGATAAGCTGACCGTTTAGAATTATGCCTGATCCGATGCCCGTTCCGACTGTTATACATATAAGGTTCGTTGCGCCTTTTCCTGCGCCAAAATTATATTCTCCAAGTGTTGCACAGCGCACATCATTATCGAGCTTTGTGGGAAGGCTGAATTCTTCTTCCATAATCTGTCCCAGCGGAATATTAACCCAGCCGGGAAGGTTCGGGAGCTTTCTTACAATGCCGTTAACCGAGTCAATCTGTCCCGGACAACCGATACCTATGCCGCCTACCGCATCCTTGGAAATGTCTGTTTCTTTTAAACTGGCATAAATTACTTGTTTAATATTGGATATTACATACTGATAGCCTAACTCTGCCCTTGTTGGTTCGCTGTTGGTGTAAACAATCTTGCCGTTCTTATCGACAAGTGCAACCTTTACGTTTGTACCGCCTAAATCAACGCCTATTTTGTACTTTTTACTCAACATAACTACTCCAATACAAATAAAATTTTTCTAAACAAAGCTTATCATAAAGAGTTATTTAATACATGAAGTTTGATTGTAATATTTCACAGTTAATCATCGCTGTTCTGTTTATGACAACTATGTTTTGGCGATTTTAAATTGTCTTTTGGTAAGGTGTAAAATGCATCAAAAAACCCTCAAACAAAACGCCTATACAAATCCAAAAGCTTTCGGAAATGAACTTTTTCGGTATACTCGCTTTGTGCTTTTGCTAAAGCGTTTTTGCCCATATCAGATACTACTGCTTTGTTTTGAATTAAAAATCCGACTTTTTCCGCTAGCTGCTGTGAGTTGCCTGCCTCAAATAACAAGCCGTTCAAGCCTTCGTCGATTATTTCGGGAATCGCACCTAAATTACTTGCTATAACAGGCTTGCCGCAGGCAAATGCTTCAACGGTCGATAATCCGAATATTTCAAACCACTTACACGGCAGTATTCCTGCAAAGGCATTTTTATAGAGCGAAATAATTTCTTCTTTTGTCTGATGTCCTAGGAATTCAACATTCTTCAACTTCATAAACAATGCTTTTTTCTTGTGATAGTTTTCCGTAGGACCGCTTCCTGCAATTTTAAAACTTGCTTCAGGCAGTTTAACTGCTGTTTCGAGCAGTGTATCAAGCCCTTTTTCTTTTGAAAGCCTTCCCGCATATAAAAAATAGCTTTCTTTGCCGTAAACGGGAGGGCTTTTGAAAAAGTCGTCATCTGCAAAGTTGTTTATGTGAATAAGTTTTGAAGCGAGAATACCTGTTTCTATGGCTAAATTTAAGAGTGCGGTGCTTGGCGTGATGAAACAATCAACCCTGTCGTACAAGTTGGAAGTACGATTAAAAGCAAATTCCAGAGCGGTTATGAGGGATTCTTTCAAGTTTGAATTTTTGCATTTATTTTTAATGCACGGTAAAAAGTTTCCCTTTATGCAAAGTTTTTCGATGCAGGGTTTTTGCGCATTAAGGCTGAATGTACCCGCGGGGCACATAAGTCTCGTGTCGTGAATTGTCATAATAACCGGAATATTGAATTTCTTTAATGCTTCAAGAACAGACGGCGTCAAATGATAATGTATGTTGTGAATATGAATAACATCAGGTCTGATTTTTTCAATCATTTTAATTAAATTGCGTTTTGCTTCGATGTTATAAAACGGTCTGAAAAGGTTTTTGAGTGCCTCTGATTTTGGAAGCCCCCTGTAATCCAAGAACTTCGGAAAAAATTCAGCATGTGAATAATTTTCTAT
>CAZEDP010000155.1:0-3989 GCA_964511035.1 uncultured Gammaproteobacteria bacterium | reverse complement strand
TTACAACCAGATGAAAGACTCCAAATCTCAATGGTATAAAATATTGAAAGACATCGGCAATACAATACCGAAATCGATAAAAATCAATAAAATAGCAAAATCAAAATCAACCGGTTCTTCGTCAGATAACGCAATAGTAAGCATAAAAGGACAAATAAGCGCTGATAAAGGCTATAATCCTCTTAAAGTAATTTCTTACTTCGCTCTGAATTTGAATGAACAAAGCAAATTAAACTCTACTCTTTATGATTCGAAAATTGCAAGCGTTGATTACACTCCTCAAAAACGCCTTTACACATTTACAATAGAAACTCACATTATATCCAACTCACAACCCGATAATAAGAAGGGGCAAGATTAATGGATAAATCCAAAAAAATATTGATTATAAGTTTTATTCCGGCAGTTTTGACGCTTCTGTTTATTGTTTATATTCTTGTTCCTTCTATTGATAAAATGAACACCTCCTCATCAGAACTTAGCAAAGCCAAAAACAGCTTGGCAGAAAATAAAGCGCTTCTTGGGGATTTGCAAAAAAAAGTTAAATATAATAAAGAACTCGAGGATTTAAAAACAAAACTTGCTGATTTTGACGTTAAAATCCCTTCCGAACACGACTTGCCTATTTTGCTCTATGATTTAGAACGTTTTGCTGATATCTCAAAAGTCAAAATTTCTTCTTTTAAAGCTGAACGTGAAAAAAAGCTCAAAATTGTCGATCCTAAGGATGAAAAAAAATCAAAGAAAAAAAGTTCGAGAAAAAAACCTGCCAAAAAAGAAGAAAGCCCCTATAATTTCTCATCAGTTCCGGCAAAAGTTGTTATAACAGGTCCGTATTTAGATACTCTCAAATTCGTAAACATACTTGAAAACTACGGCAGAAAACTTGTTATAGAAGACATAACGGTATCCGAAAACAAAAAGAATTCCAAAAAATCAAAATCCGATATTGAAATGCAGATTAACCTTAAAGTATTCAAACTCGAAAAAAATGACCTGAGCGAAGCCGAATCAGAAACAAAGGACTCGAAATAATGGAAGAATTTGAAATAAAAGAATATGAAGAGCAGCTCGAAGGGCAAAACCCGCCTTCAGAGGATAATAAAAAAATCATTATTCTTGCATTGATTTTGGGCTTATTATCTTTGTCTTATTATTACTGGCTTAGCCTGCCAAAAGAAAAACCCGCTTTGACAGAGAAAAAACTTGGTTTGACTCTTGTAAAGCCCGGTGAAAAAATTAATTCACCCCAAAAAATTAATCTCGACAAAAAAGTTATCCAAATAAACAAAGTTCAACCTCAAACTCAAGACAAAAAAACTGAAAAAATAGTCAAGGAACAAGTAAGTTTTATGCCTATGGATAAAAAACTTGTTGCTAAAGCCGCTTTATCCGGAACAGGCAAAAACGACGTGTTTCAGGAAGATAATTCTTCTGTTTACTCGGAAAATATAGCAATTAATCCAAATAAATTCAAAATCGTTCCGCCTCCTTTCCTTAAAGGAATACCTAATCTGCCTTTTGTAAACGCAAATGGCATGCCCTCAGCTCCCGCATTACCTGTTGAAGCCAGCTTCAGCATAAAAGGGTTCATAGGGGACAAGGTAATTGTATATGCAGACGGAATTTCCGAAGCTCTTGGCAAAGGAGAGAATTTCAAAGGTATTAAAGTCTTAGCGGTTGATACCAATAATTCAACTGCCAAATTCAAAAAAGAAGGAAGAATCTTTTATAAAAATCTTTCAAATGATGAAATGAGCATTAATAAAGCAGTTAAATTTTAAAATAATAAGTTTGAGGTGTTAATATGAATGTCGACAATTTAAGAAAAATATTTTTTTATGTACTGTTCCTTTCGTTTCTGTTCCTTGCACTTGATGACAAAGTATTTTCAGCCGAACAAAACAACGGCGCAATTCCTCAAAGCATAGCATCTGCCAATACCAACGAATCTGCTATGGCCGAAACAATTAAAAACAGTCTGAAAAATATGACTTCTAATCCTGTTTTGCGCGAACAATCTGCTGACAAACAGGATTTAGGAAAGGAAATGATAAACCTTGAAGAAAAGTTTTCGGCATTCCCTGAAAAATCAAAAATTACCCTCACTCTTAGAGATATGAATATTGCCGATGTCCTTAGAATACTTGCAAAAGAAGGCGGCAAAAATATCGTCCTAGATGAAAGTGTTGCAGGTAACATTAGCGCTAACCTTAAAAACGTAACTTTAAACGATGCGATGGAAGTTGTTCTCAAAAGCGGCGAATTAGAAGCGAGAGTTGAAAATGGAACAATATATGTGGCTTCCAGACCTTCAATGGCAAGAAAAGGATTGACCAGAAAATATATCCGCGCCTTCAAATTAAATTATTCAAATGCCGTTGATGTGGCAAAAATTCTTGAAGCGAGTGTTTTTAACAAAGGATATGTTGCAAAAGAAAAAGCTCAGGACAAAACTGCCGCATCCGCAAAAACTACTCAACAAACATCGCCTCAGACAAATACAACTGCTAATTTCTTAAATCCTTTGGCTGCAATGTTCCCCGGTCTTAATATGGATAAATCACAAACAGGGCTGCCTTCAGCAGCCGACATGCCAATCCCTGACGTAAATAATACAGAACTGAACCTTTCAGGCAAAAGCGATGTTTCGGGACAATCTTCAACCGGTCAAAGCGCTCTCGTAGCTTCCAAAAAAGTAAGAGCTAAAATTGATTCGTTAAATGCAGGTCAAAGATTTAATGATGCAAGCAAACTTGCAAGTGAAATAGCAATTCAATCGGTTACTACTTCCTATCAGGATGTTGATGTTAATAACAATGACGGCGGCGCCGTAGTTATTCCGGATTCCAGAACAAACTCAATTCTCGTTGCCGGTCTTGAACGCGATATTCTGCTTGTTGAAGAAGCGATAAAATATCTCGATAAGCCGCTTGAACAGGTAGCAATAGATGTTTCACTGGTTGAACTCTCAAAAACCTCAACAAACAATCTCGGATTGTCCGTTGCAGGAAAAGGCGGAAATTTCTTCTCGGGGTTTAACGCCGCATCTACAACGGGCAGCGCATTATCAACAGCAGGAAAAGTAGGGTTCTCAACCGCAACTAACGAATCCGCATTTATGTTCAGCACCGTCAAAGGCATAGCAGATAATATAGCAATTAAAATAAACGCTTTGATTACGGACAACAAAGCAAAACTTCTCGCCAATCCAACCGTTATTGCTCTTGACGGAAGCGAATCTTTAGTAAAAATAACCGATCAGATAGTCAGCAGATTAGTTGTAACAATAACAAAAGACGGACAAACAATCAAAAGTCCCGAATTATCCGACATCGGCATAGTTCTGAATATCCTTCCGAAAATCGGCGATGACGGATATGTTACTATGAGAATAAGACCTTCCATCACTTCTTCTCTGGGCAAAGTACTGCTTGGAGCAACTGAAGCAGACGGTTTTGCAACTCTTATTTCCACAAGAGAAGTTATTCTTCAGGATGCAAGAGTTAAAACAGGTGAAACACTTGCCATAGCAGGTTTGATTAAGGATTCTGAAATTCAAAAAATGGGAAGACTTCCTTTTGTCAGCGATGTCCCGATTTTCGGAAAACTCTTCACCAACAATGAAACCGAAAGAGTTAAAACAGAACTGGTAATTTTAATCACACCAAGAATAATCAACGATGTTGCATTAAGATAAATTTCTTCAAAGTGAAATTACTCAAAGAGCGGTAAATATACCGCTCTTTTTTGCTATATATCTGTCGGGCTTGAAGGATTATCTGCCGGCGGTGCAGGACTGCCTGTATCCGGACTTTTCCCTTCTTCGCCGTATGAAGCATCAACAGCTAAGGTTTTACCGTCTGTTCCGTTAACTTCGAGTTTGTATTCCTCTCCGGTTGTTTCGCTTTTGACTTTTCCGCTGCCTTTTATTACCGCACTGCTTTCAAAAGCGGTATCAAAAATTGAAACCGGCAAAAACAAATTTA
>CAZEDP010000154.1:0-4019 GCA_964511035.1 uncultured Gammaproteobacteria bacterium | reverse complement strand
ACATTCATAGACTTCTGGACTTCTTTTACCGTATACCTCTATCAATACTTCCTTTAGTCTGTTGTATGTTCTTTCAGCATGACTATATTTACCTTGTTTTTCGCATAATTCAGCTATTTCTCGGAGCGGACCTGTTACTTGAAAACTATTTTCACCGTGTTCTTTACTTAACTGTTCTAACTGAGCATTTAAAAGTATTTCTTCTGGGCTGGGTAATTTTTTAGGCTTAGGATTATTAATCTCTAAACGGTCACCAACTTTATAATGAACGTTAACATTATCAGCTAAATGATATATACCGCCTAAAAAATATTCGGCAAATGTGGAATTTCTTGAATAGAGTTCATCAAATATTTCATCCTTTGTTTCGTCCGCATATGGATGATATATATGTAAAGTAGCAACTAACCCTTCATATGGATAGGAATTCCCCTCTGTGCTTGTTGTCCATGTTCCTTTAAAAGGAACATTAGGCATTTGTTTCTGACCGGTTTGGAAGGTCACTGCTCTTGGAGTATTTTGTCTTGTTCTGACTGGATTTGAAGGTTTTGCAAAAGGGTACAAATCTGCCGAGATTCTCATAACAACTCCTTTCTCAAATCTATTGTTTTTTAAAAAGCAATGTTAACTTGCGGTTGCGCCGTCACGCATTTTGTCATGAATATTCATTATATCAATATATTTCCAGATTGAGCCTTTACGTTCTTTAATTTCTTTGATTACTTTATCCCCTTCTTTTCTTGCATCTTTAACAATCCAGCTGTGATCTTCTTCCATGCCCTTCTTTGCAATCTTGTAGTATTGACTCTTATCAGCGGCAGTGAGCATATCATAGCCTCTTTTCATTGCTTTTGCAAACAATGTAGCGTTTTCGTAAAGAGCGTTCTTAAACTCTTCGGTCATTTTTCTGTCTTTTTCATCAACAATATTTCCGTAATCGTCAACATATTTTCCGTCTTTCATTTTATATAGTTCGGTGGGCTTGTATTTAAAGCCCGTTGTCAGAAGTCCGTTAACATTATCCACAATTGTGGTTGCCAGTCCGCCTGTTTTTGTGGCGATAGGTATTGTTCCCGACGGCATTGTTTCAAGAGGAGTCAATCCGAACGGCTCAAACCAGCTCGGGACAATAAAGAAATCCGATGCCATTTGAAACAATTTTTTTGCTGGTGAAGGGATGAATTTATCTATTATAACTACATGTTTTCCGTTATCTCCAAGTTCTGATTTTATGTCTTCTAACGTCTTCGAAATTCCGTTTCCGACTTGACCGGCAATGATAAATACTGGCTTCTTTTCTTTGTCTTCTTTGGGAAGATCAGCATAGAGTTTTTTAATGGATTCCTTGAGTATATCAAGTCCTTTCTGATCTTCCATTCTGCCGACCAGAGCATATATAGGAGTATTAACAGTTACATCGGAAAGGTCAGTCAGATCCGGACGTAAAACTTCAAGGTCAGGATGTTTAACTTCGCCTTTTAAGACAGCCCTTAGGAATCTGATGAGTTCGTTTTTGTTATGAGGCTTGACTTGTTCAATACTATCTTTGGTGAATGGTTTAAGGTCTATATCAAATTTCAAATCCTTATCCTCTTTCATTGGTTTGATAATATTTTTATAAATAATGTTCTCTTCGGGTACAAATCCATCTTTATCCAAGGCATTGGATATACCGCCGTAAGTGACTTTTTCTCTCCTTAAATTAAACAGCGGCAGTAGATCATAGCCAATCTCAAAATGATCTGCGGCTTCATCCCCGTAATGTTCGGATACGGGAACTACATAATCCGCAAGTGAGTTACCCATATTCCCGAGAGAAACACTTCCGTCATCGTAGAATAGATGCTGAATTTTTTGGGGTACAATTCTCGCATCATCATATTTCTTCAAAAGACCTTCAACAGGTTTCTCAACAATTTTTCTGAGGCTGACCATATATTCATCGAACAGCAGGCTTAGTAGTTCGTCGTTCTTCATTTCTTTTTGTAGATTCTTTTGGACCTCATCTTGAATCTCATCTTTGACATCGATTTTTCCCTGATAACTGAAGTTATGGCCGATATAAATTATCCTCTTGTTCTGCATTTTTTCTGCTTCTTTGATTAGGCTATCATTGACAGGTTCCAATAGTTTAAGCTTTGGCATATATCTTGCAAGCGCGACCATGCCACCGGCATGCCAATCATTAGCAAACAATATATCGGATGATTCAAGAGCTATTATTTTATTGGACTGAAGTTCTGCTTCGGTCATTTTGACGCCTTCTTCAGTTATGTATATACCGTTATCAACCTTGACCTGCCTTCCGTCCGACAACAGCACTTTTCCGGCCGCCCTCAGTTTAGCCAGTTCGCAATCCAGAGTATAAGCTGCTTTTGACATAAATGCAAATCTTAAGGTCTCGTCAATTTCACCATTTGGATGATATACGGAAACTTCATCAATGTTTTCAGCGGTAATGTCAAAGAAGTCCTTGTTCTTAATTAAAATAAGCGGCTCGTTATTTTTGTCATAACCGAAGAAATAGTCTGTTGGACTCATTGTTCTCCAGCCTTCGTCAAGCGGCTTGGATTTCCAGAATCTTGATTTATGAACCGGTATATCAAGAGACATTATTTTCCTGAGTATTAAGGGATTTTTATCTCCTGTTTGCTTGGTATAGTACTTATAAATATCGCCTTCCTGTACAAGCTTTAATTTTGCCCCATTTTTCCTGGTTGCCGGATGATGTTCATACAGCGGAGTTACAATTGCGGTTTTTACGTTAATAATACCTTCATTTGTTAGCTCTCTCAACGATTTAGCAATTCCCATGGGCACTTCTGCCAGTCCGCCTATCTTAACGGTTGAAGAAGATTCTGCCGTTAAAAACCATGCAGTAGCCTTATCGAGTTTAGGCTGATCAGATTTTTCGATTCCTAAAATCCTCATTGCGGCTTGAGATTTGATATCTTTCAGGTATTTATCCTCTATTGCTTTGCCGCTGTAGTGTACTTCCTTGTATGGTTCAAGGACATGTTGAACTGTTTTTAAAGTACTTATTAATCCGGTTACTTCTCTTGTTGAATTGTTCCAATCAAACTGAATTTGCTTTATTCCTGCCGCTATTTTTTGAGAATCAGTCAAACTGGCTGTTATTTCCTTCATCTTTGAGTGAACTGTGTCGATTAAAGAAGAAATTATAGCCTTCTTTTCTTCAAGCTCATTATTAGATTGCGTAATCTTTTGGACTTCCTCACCCATTGCTTTAACAGACTTCGACACCCCTTTAACTTTACCTCTGTTGAACAGTGCAACAAGCAGTGCCGCGGCAGATAATGCAACACCGGCGTAAGCTGCATATTCAACCTTATGGAGAGCCAGTTTGTCAACCACAACTCCGTTAAAAGGTATTTGCTCTGTTTTTTGACTGACATAAGGATTTAACGGCGACATGTTCAGAGGGCTGTCGGCGCTGATTTGATTATTTGAAATATTTGGATTTAAAACAGCATTTTGATTATAAGAACCCGGCTGATTATTCTTGAAATAAGAAAACCGGTTCATGACAGTGGGGTTATTTGTAACAGGCGCCGTCATATTCAACTTCCTCACAATTAGCAGTTGCTGCGACACAACAGCAACACAATCCAACTACATCTCTCTTTTTTACAAAAATTTCAGCATTCCTTGCCATAATTTTGCCTTTAAAAAGATACAAACTCTAACTTAAAAAACTACGGATAGACCAAGTCTGACTTTAACATTCCATATATTACAATAAAAAACCAAGAATTTCTGTAATTTGCTTAAATTTAAAGGTCAATCTTAATAATTTGTTACAGCTCGCAACCCACTATATATAGAATATACGGCTTTAGAGTACCAAATTACCGATTGACTACATAAATAGTGTATGTTAAATATTTCACCGCATATAGTGTTGTTTCAATTAATACTTCATTACAAATAACTTGATTTTTGGTAAAAATTTGTTAACAAAATAGGAGGGTACGGAAAAATTCTGATTTTTTGGAAAA
>CAZEDP010000153.1:0-4061 GCA_964511035.1 uncultured Gammaproteobacteria bacterium | reverse complement strand
TAATGATACACAAAAACCTTTGTATTTATTTACCGTGAACTTAAATTCGGACACGTCTGCCTTTTACATTCGGATAATAGATAAAGATAAGTTATTCTTAAAAAACAGAAAAATCCTATTAAATGGATTTTTCTCAAACATTTATGAGGATTTTACAGATGAAAGAATCTTATTTAGTTCATCTGCCCCTTTAATTTTTGAAAATCAACCTTTGGGATCGTGTAGCATTTATAAATTCGAATAATTTATAAATGCTTTTGATTGCACTTGTTATTACTTATAAGATTTGTAAATTTATAAAAAAAATCATAAATTTTTTGTCACTTTTTATTTTCTTTGAGTTTTTATTTATATAGAAGGAAAGGGCAAGTATGGAAGCAAAGATAAAGAATAACGTCATTAATAACAAATATCAGGAAAAAGGTTATACAAAACCTAAATTAAAGACATCATTCGGAGAAAATACGTCTCCAAATGACCTTATAAAAGTTTATCAAGATGCTTCAGCTCCCCAAATTCAGCAGATAAATTCTGCGCTTAAGGCAAGCGCATCAATAAAAACACTGGGCTACAAAGAGATACAAACATTCGACGTGCCGTTTCACGATAAAGGCAAACTATACAAGCTCGATAACGGACAGAAAGTAGTAATAATAAATAAACCCGGTCCAACTACGATAAAAACATTCGTAAATGTCGGATCTTTTAACGAACCGGACAGAATTCGGGGAATAAGCCATTATATTGAGCATAATCTTTTTAACGGTTCAAAAGACCTTAAGCCGGGCGAATTTGTTAAAGAACTTTCGCACCGCGGAGCTAAATATAATGCAAGTACCGATTTTGCAGGAACTAATTATTTTATAGCCGCACCTATTTTTAAAAGCGAAGATTTAGAGAATTTCATCAAAATGCATGCCGACCTGATGCTTTATCCTTCTTATACTCCCGAAATGCTTGAAAAGGAAAAAGGACCGGTTATTTCAGAGATTGAAATGTATGAAGATGATCCGTATGACAAAGTTGTTAATCTGCTTTTAAAGAATTTGTTCAATATAAACAATAATTATCAGGGATTGGTTGCCGGTTCAACCGCAAATATAAGCAATCTCACCAGAAAAGATGTTCTTGATTATTATAATCGATGGTATTCCCCCGATAATATGACAACGGTCGTCGTTGGTGACGTAAATCCCGACGAAACAATCAAAATGGTAAGCAAATACTTTGGCACAAAGGATTCAAAAGCCAAAGACATAAATGAATTTGTAAACAAAAACAACAAACACTGTGAAAATCTTGATAACCCCATCACGCAAACGAAAAGGGTTGATATAAAGAGCAACAAAGTGGATACCTGTATTGTTGCAATGGGATTTACGGGACCTAAGAACAACGATGTAAAAGATACTTTTGCAGTGTTGGGGCTGTGTTCGGCGCTTACGGGCAACAACAACGCCAGGCTTACAAAAGCCCTTAAACCATTTAACGTAGAACCGGAATGCAACATTAATATTATCAGTCCTGATTTTAATGACCCGCAGGCAATTCAGCTTGCATCCAATTTCGCTCCCGGCAACGAAGAAGAAGGATTAAAAACCGTTTATTCGGTTATTTATGATATGGCAAACAATCCTGTTTCAGACAATGAGCTTAACATAATCAAAAACAACATGAAAAACGGTCTAAATCTCATCAGCGAAAGCTCCATGGGGCTATCTGACCTTTTGGGAGAAGCTCTTGTAGGCAGGGGCAATTTAAGAGCATTCACCGACATAGAGAAAAATATTGACGAGTTGACTGCTCAGGATATTCAAAACGCAGCAAAAAAATATCTTGATTTGAATAAAACCTCCATTGTGGTTCTTCATCCTAAAGATCAGGAAGTTGTAACAAATCCTTCAAAAATAAATTTCAAAGGGAAGGCAGTTAAGCCACTTAGTTTTGGCAGTACTGTCAAAAGCGTGGATGCCGGTACGGTAACCGAATACAACCTGAATAACAATCTCAGGCTTGCTCTGAATAACAGTTCTTCTTCCGTAAGAACTGCCGCAGTTCTGCAGATAAAGTCCGACGAAATTTATCCCGCAAAGCCCGGAGTGGCGGAGATTTTATCGCTTATGCTCAATAAAGGAACCCGGAAATATAGCGAAGAACAGCTTCATGACATTATTGCGCTGAATAATCTTGGAATAACCCCTCTGGCAGATGCCGAATCAATTCTGATTTCAGCAAACTGTCCCGATGACAAGCTTTCTATGGCAATGGACATTATGAAAGAAATCGTCTATAACCCTGATTTGAGCGAAGAAAGGTTTAATAAAGCCAAGGAAGAACTCAGAGTTATGCTTTCAAGCGAAACAAAAAATCCGTCAGACAGGGTACTTGAGACTTTGTACCCGAACCATCCGTACGGATACACACCGAGACTTGTTCTTGAAAATATTGACAGGCTTGAATTGAAAGATGTTAAAGATTTATACAATTCCCTGATTAACAATTCACAAGGCAGAGCCGTTGTAGCTGCAAATTTCGATAAGAATCCCAAACTGAAAGACGAAGCATTTAAGTCACTTGCTGACTTGCCTAAATACAGAGAATATAAGTTTGTTAATAACTTTAAATACGAGCCTTTAAAAGAAAATACCGTAATCACCGAAGCAGAAGAAAGAAATCAGGCTCATATTGTACAGATGTTTAAAATTCAGGAAAGCGGCAACGTAAAAGACATGGCAGCTATGCTTCTTCTTAATGACATACTTGGCGGTACAAGCGATTCAAGGCTGTTCAATGATTTACGCGAAAAGCAAAAACTGGCATACAGGGTAGGTTCAAAATATATTACAAACGGAAAAGCCGGTCAGTTGGCAATGGAAATCAAAACCACGACAAAAAATTCCAATCCTGCTGATAATGAGAAACTTGCCGAAAATGTTCAATTGTCTTTAAACGGATTTAAAAAGCATATTCAAATGCTTTCTACCGAACCTCCTCCGCCATCCGAACTTGAGGATGCAAAACTTTCATTAAAAAGCAGTCTGATTTTCGGTTCGGAAGCAACTGCGGGCAAAGCTTCTTTTACTATCGAAGGGATGAATACATATTACGGAACAACTTATAATACTGAATTGCTTAAGGCAATAGATGAAATACAGCCCATTGATATTCAAAAAGCGGCAATTTTTTACCTCAATCGCCCGTCGGTTATCTCTTTGATTGCAAGCAAAGATACAATTGCCGCAAATAGGGATTATTTGAGCAAACTAAACAACAATGCCAAAGTTGTTAGCTATTAATTTTAAACGCAAACCTTAACGAGACAGTTTTTCAGCTCTTCAACAACTCTAATCTGCTGTTCAACTGTTAATTCAGGATACATCGGCAGAGAAAGAACCTTTTTCGTAACTGCTTCGGTCACGGGGAGGTCTCCTTCGCCGTAGCCAAGGTGCTTAAACGCATTCTGCAAATGTATAGGAACGGGATAATAAATCATCGAAGAAATTTCTCTTTGTTTCAATATCTCATGCACCATATCTCTCTGCTCAGTCTTAATCGTGTATTGATGATAAACGCAATAAGTATCTTTCATCTCAACCGGCGTTTGGATTTCTTCGACATCCTTGAGCAGTTCATTGTATTTATAGGCAACTTCTCTTCTTTGTGAATTCCATTTATCTATGTGGGGCAATTTTACCCTTAAAATCGCCGCCTGAATTTCGTCCAGTCTGCTGTTTGTGCCGACTTCTTCGTGATAATAACGGACTTTTCCGCCGTGATTGCGTAGAGAAGTGACTCTCTCGGCAAGATAATCGCTGTTTGTTGTTATCATTCCGCCGTCACCGCATGCACCGAGGTTTTTTGTCGGGAAGAAGCTAAAGCACCCGATATCACCTATTGAACCTGTTTTTTTGCCTTTGTAAACTGCACCCATAGACTGTGCACAGTCTTCAATAACATACAGGTTATATTTTGAGGCAGTTTCAAGTATCGGAGACATATCTGCAGGCTGTCCGTAAAGATGCACTGCGATTATGGCTTTTGTCTTCGGAGTAATTCTTTTC
>CAZEDP010000152.1:0-4077 GCA_964511035.1 uncultured Gammaproteobacteria bacterium | reverse complement strand
ACTTCTTGCTTCAATATGTGAAACATAAATCTCTTCCATCGAAAAATCATCGGCTTTAACTTCAAAGCTTTTTAATTTACCTGCCGTCAAATCAAACGCGCTATACGGATATACTTTTACCTGAAAATCCCCTTCTGCCATGTTTTTCAATTGGGCTTTGATGATTGCCTGCGCTGTATTCTTAGCAAAGAAATTTAATCCCAGTATTGTCTGAAGTCCTCTGGTAAAGCTGTTGCTTATAGGATAAGGCTGAGAGGGGCAAAGGTTCGGGTTTGTCGCTGCAAAGCATAAGTTTTGTACAAGAAAAAAGCTTATTATTGTAAAAATTATCGAATTAACTTTTTTATTCATATTTAGTTTCCTCTTATGTATTGTCTTAGAAAATTTTAGCTCTAAAACAAAAATAAAACTAACTGAATTTGAATATGAGGTAAGGAAAATGTAATTTTTCAATATCTTCTATGGCTATTTATCAAGCGGAATTCTTAATTTAAGCTGTTCAATGGTTTCGCTGAGGTCTTTTATTTCTTCATCATTACTGATTTTACCGAGATAAATATTAAAATTATCAATTGCTTTTTTAAAATCCCTTTTTGAAACTGACAAAATCCCAAGCTGTTTGTATGCATCAACTATATTTTCATCAAAATCCACCGCTATCTCAAAGCGGGATATTGCGTCGTCCACTCTGTTCAATGCTCCGAAAGACAGCCCCAAATAATAGTGAACGTTGGGATTTTCGGGCGCCGAATCCAACAGCTTTTCGAATTCATTAAGGGCATTTTCGTAATTGCCCGTTTCAAAATAACATTTAGCCAGAGCAAACCTTCCTTCGTTGTATTCAGGGAATAAATCAGTCAGTTTTTCCAGCTCTTCAATCGCTTCATCAAATTGGCAGTCATTATCAAGTGTAACTCCGAGTTTAAGCATGATTTCCGGATTAGAAGGAACCATTAAAGCTCCTTCTCTTAATTCTTCTATTGCAATATCATATTCGCCTTTTGCAGAGTACACATCAGCCAAATTCAGATAAATCTCGGGAATGGAAGGGTTTATAAACTTTGCTTTTGTGTAAATTTCAACTGCTTTGTCCAAATCCCCCGTTTTTAAATACACGGTAGCAAGGTTGTTCAAAATATAAGGATTGTCGGCATCGCTTTCGAGCATTGCCAGAAGTTTTTCTTCAGCAGTTTCAAAATCGCCTTCCTGAAAAGCCTTTAAAGCCTCTTGAATATTTTTGTCCATTATATTGTCCTTTTTGTTATGTAATGTTTAATTAAAAAAATATTAAATAAAACTTAAGAAAGTGGAAAATAATAATTTTTCTTATCATAATATATAATAGATTAGAAAATAATAATGGTGATTTCGGGGTATGTATTTAATCCAAAAATTAAAATCTTTAGAAAAACAAATCGTCTTTATGAGATGGGGCACAAATGCAGGATATGTTAAGCTCAAATACATAGGAGCAGATTTTGTTGAGCTTGAAATTATTGACCTTGAAGACATGGAATACAAGAAAACAGTTATAATTAATCCGAATTTAATCCTTGAGGTTATACTCGGAAGTCCTGATGTTTCACGAATTATTGCCGCTGTTTCAAGTACGCTTCCGTGTCCTGAGGAAAGAAACAGTTAAAATACAGGATTTTTTATCTGTTGTTTAATTCGTTAAGTTCAACGGAGGCTGACTTTAATCCTTGATTTAATTCAAGAGCTTTTTGGAAATATTCAGCAGATAAGGAATAATTCTCGGAAGATTTTTCTATTAAGCCCATGTTGTAATAATACTCGGCATTGTTTGGCGAGAGATAATTGACTGCCGAGAGATACATTTTGGACAGATAATAATTTTGTTTTTCAAAATAAATTTTAGCCAGCGCCATCCAGCCGCTTACAAAATAAGGATCAGATGCTAAAGATTTTTTAATGTAACTTTCGGCAGAAAGAAGCTCTTTCTGGTTGAGCGCGATAATTCCCATATTATAATTTGCGGTTATATTAGCGGAATCAATATTAAGGACTTTATCGAAGTATTTGTAAGAAAGTTCTTCCTGCGAAAGATATCTGTATGCTTTGCCCATTGCCAATGTTACGTCAATATCTTCGGAATTAATTCTATCAGCCTGTTTGTACTGAGAAAGCGCATCTTTGAATTGATTTTCCTGTATAAAAATATTCCCGAGTCCAAGATAAGATTTATAGTTTCTTTTATTCAGCTTTAATGCTTCGCGATAATGAGTTTCAGCTTTTTTAAGGTTATTTTGTATCAGATTAACATCGCCCAATTCCTGATAAACAAAATCAGATACTCTTTTCTTTTCGACGAGCTTGTTTAAAATATCGGCAGCGGTTTGAATTTCCCCTTTGTTTTGGTAGTACTGCGCCAAGAAATACTGGCTTTTGACTTTATCGCCCTTGTTTTTCTGGGATTTTATAAATAAGAGTTCCGAGTTAGCAAGCCGGAAAAATTCTTTGTCTTTTACGCTTGAATTGAATATAAAATCAAGCTGTGCGGTTGCGGAATTGTAATCCTTTTTTTGGATAAAAACTCTTGCCAATTCCAGCCTGTAATTAAGACTTTCAGGATTTATTTTTAACGCCTGATAAAACTCATTTATTGAATTTTTATACTGTTTTTTTGAAGCATAAGCCTTAGCAAGTATAAAATGCGCCCAATCATATTTATCGTATGATTTTTTATTTTGCTTTAAGCTGTTTAGGGCTTCGTCATAGGATTTTTGAAAGTCAATTTTACTTACCGCTTCAGCTAAAAGCGTTTCGGTATTGGTGTTTAACCTGACTTTCGGTAAATAAATCTTTTTTATGCTGAAAACCTTATTACTCCAAATCTGGCTGTCCTGAATGTTTTTAAGACATTTCTCGCTAAGGTCGAACAAACCCAGCGAAGCCAGTTTAACCGACAGGTTTATATAAGAAAAATCGTCATTATAAGGCAAATTTTTAATTGCGTTTTCGAAGTCAGTCCTTGCCTGACTAATTCTGCCCGCCGAATAATCGTATAATCCGAGATTTATGTAATAATCCGGTGTTTTTTCTTCAAGATTCAAGTTATTTGTTCCGGAAAGAGCTTGGTTGACAGACAGTCCTATTTCATTTGTTTCAGAGGAATCACCGTTTAGTTTCATATTTGTTGTTTCGTTTTCGCCTTTTGCGAGTCCTATTTTATTAAGCCCGTCTGATTTTCCGTTTAATGATATTTTATTCAGTCCGTCACCGTTTGATTTTGTTGTATTAAGATTGTTTGTTCCCTCGGAGCTGTTCTTGAAGATGTTGATAAAAGATAAACCGGCATTTTCGTTAACAGGCAGCGTATCCTGTTTTTCTTTGGCAGTTTGCTTAAGACTGTCAGTGTAGTCAAGAACATCTATTTTAAAGCTCGAAAGACTTTTAATTACCTTTAGAATAATGTCGGTTTTGTCATTAAGGTTGTTTAAAGGGCTTTCATAAAGAGCTATGTGAGTTGGCGTAAAGTTTGCATTAGGGAAACTCGGGTCTAAATTCACCCACTTTCCGACATAAGCCTTAACCCACATATGATAGACAAAAGCTTTTTCCGGTGAATTTGAATATAAAAGTCCTACAACAACTTTAGACGGTATTCCAACCGCTCTGAGCATAGAAGCCAACAAAATCGAATGTTCGGTGCAGTCTCCGGTTTTTTGCTTATATACATACGAAGCATTGGCAAAATTTACCGAAAAATCTTTGTTTGTAATATTTTCATAAACCCATTTTTCGAGTTTCTTAGAAATTTGATAAGCATCTTTTTCGGATTTGACGAGAGATAAAGCCTGATTTTTTATCTCTTCATCATTGAGCATTATATAAGGACCTGATTTTAAGTATTCCGAATAGCCTTTTGTGCTGAAAGGGTATTTAAATTTGTCCTTATTAGCTTCATTTTTTACTTTAAGATAAACTATATTGCCTTTTATCTGGATTACACGCTGTCTTTCATCATTCACAAAAATATCTTCGGGGCTTATGTTTTTGGTTTCTATTTTGTAGCTTGCCTCTTCAAGATTAAAAGGGTCTTTAATCACGGTTTCA
>CAZEDP010000151.1:0-4124 GCA_964511035.1 uncultured Gammaproteobacteria bacterium | reverse complement strand
TTAATTTTATGTTTATACGAGAATTTTCAACCCTTCTTTGAATTCTTGAGATTGCCTCAGGAGTTTATCGGAAAAGTTAACTGATTCTATGTCCTGATAAGAACCGCTTGCCAGATTAGAAAGTGCAAAAACCTTTTCCTTTCCTTCTTTTTCTTCAACGGATATTTGAGTTACGCAGTCTGATTGATTTTTTGTTATGAAGAAATATTTATCCGCCATAGCGGCAATTATAGGCTGGTGTGTTATGCAAATTATTTGCCTGTTCAGACTGAGTTCGGCAAGTTCTTCCGCAACCGCCTGAGATGTTCTTCCGCTTACTCCACTGTCAATTTCGTCAAAAATAACCGTGTCAATATCATCGGCTTTGGCAAAAACCGTTTTGACCGCAAGCATAACCCTTGAAATCTCTCCTCCGCTTGCAATTTTTACCAGAGACTTAAGAGGTTCTCCTGTGTTCGTTGAAATCAAAAATTCTGCATCATCTATACCGGATTGAGACATTTCTGATTTTTCGGAAATATTAATTTTAAACTTGGCTTTAGGTAATTCCAGTTTCAGCAGTTCATTTTCAATCTTTTCGGATAAAACTTCTGCAAGGGAAAGCCTTGATTGAGAAAGTTCAGTTGCGGCATTTTCTAATTTTTTGCTAAGCTCTTTGAGTTCCTCGGTAAGAGAATTAACTTTTTCATCCGTAAATTCTATTTCGGCAAGTTCTTTTAAAATAATTTCCCTTGTTTTAACAGCATCTTCAATTGAAGGGCCGTATTTCCTTTTTATTTTATCCAGTAAATCAAGTCTTTCCTCAATATCGTTCAAAATTGAGCCGTCACAGTCAAGTTTTTCGTTATAATCTCTAAGTCTTTCACCTGCTTCTCTGAGATTTGCAGAGCAGTCCGATAAATTTTCCTTTATTTCATAAAGGCTTGCATCCAGTTTTACCGCCCTGTCAAGGCTTCCCGTAAGTCTATCTAGTGTGTCAACAATGCTGTTTTCGCTGCTATAAAGAGTTTCATATCCGTTTAATGCTGTATTTTTAAGCTCCTCCTTATTCAGCAAAATTTGTCTTTCTTCGTTTAGCTTTTCGTATTCGTTAATATCATCAATTTCTGCAGATTTGATTTCTTCTGCCTGAAATTTTAGAAAATCCAGCTTTTTTTCTTTGTCTTCATTTAGCTCTGTTATTTCTGCCAGCTCTTTTTTTACTTTTTTATGAGCAAAATAAATATCAGAGAACGTCCTAAGCAGGTTTTGATGCTCATTATTCCCGTAAGCATCAAGAAGAGCTAAATGAGTTGAAGGTTTTAGGTATTTAAAAGTCTCATACTGCCCGTGAATGTCTATCAGAATTTCTCTTAAAGTCTGAAGAAAATTCTGCGTCACAAGACTTCCGTTAATTCTTGATTTTGACGCGTTTGTCGAGATTTCTCTGGAAACGGTCAAATAATTATCCTCTTCCAACTCAATTCCGTTTTCGAGAAGAATGTTATTAATTTTGTCGTTTTTATATTCTGCCTTAACTTCAATGAAAGCCTTACTTTCCCCTGTTTTAATCAACTCTTTGGAGCCTCTGTTACCGAATGCGATATCAAGGGCATTTATTAAAATGCTCTTTCCTGCACCGGTTTCTCCGGTAAGAACATTCAATCCCTCGCCAAACGATACCTCAAGTTCGTCTATCAGTACAAAATTTTTTATAAAAAGAGTTTTTATCATTCGAACTAAAGAAAAAATCAGTGTGTATATTTTGTTATGTTGTCAAAATATCTTTCCAGAGCTTTATAGCCGTTGACTTCATCGCCTTCGATAGTTACATATTTGGTTGCTATAAGATGCTTTAATTCTTTGGCTCTGATGGTCATAATTTTGTCGGAAGCCTTTTGAAGCTCGGTGTTTCCAAAATTCCCCCATTTTTTAAGGATATTGAGTTCGTCTTCAATTTCCTTAAATGAAGATTTATCAAGCTGTTTAAGATCATAGTTTGCCAACAGTTCTTTTTCTTCCGAAGTGATTTTAGAATGAACCACAGGCTGACCGAAGATTTTTTTAAGTATCATGAAGTTGTCGGCAACTCTTCTGTGTGATTCCGGAACATCTCTTCGTGATACAACAGCCGGAGTTGTTAAATTCAGCGGTTCATCAGGTTCGCTTTGCAGAACGCTTATATCAGGCATGCTTCTGTGGATGCCTTTGGAACTGTACTTGTTCATTAAATCCATTCCGCTGTTTGAATTGTGTTTAGAATAAGCTGTCATAGTTTACTCCAACGTTTTACCGAAAAAATGGTCAAATGATTGTGATTAGCAATAAACCAACATATGTAATAATATCTGAAAAATTATAAATTTTGGGGTTTTTATATTAATTGCATAAAAATGTTTACAAAAAAATTAACATTTGTTTTATTGTATATATTTGCCCGAAAAACTTGCCAGAAAGCAAAATATTTCTGTAAAATCAAAAAATACCATATAAAGGATTTTGTTTTTGCCGCTTAATTCAAAAAACATTGTACCGTACCTTTTTTTAATCCCTGCAGGGATTATACTCATGCTGTTTTTCTTTATTCCGTTTTTTGAAAGTTTTTTGCTGAGCTTTCAAAGTTACAGGCAGGATATTTATAATCCGCAGTGGGTAGGTCTGGACAATTATTTTGAACTTTTTAATTCACCGGTTTTTTGGAAGACCTTGATTAATACTTTTATTTTTCTTATAGGAGCGGTTCCCGTTCTTGTTGTGCTTCCGTTGATTATTGCCGTTGCGGTAAATCAGAAGCTAAGAGGAATTAATATTTACAGAGTGCTTATTTATATTCCCGTTATAGTCTCTCTCGTTGTAGCGGGGATTGCATGGAAATGGCTCTATGCCAGCAGCGGTCTTTTAAATTACCTTATGAGCCTCATTCATGTCGGCAAAATCGGGTGGCTGACAGATCCCAAAATTGCAATATATTCGGTAATAGCGGTTACGGTTTGGAAGGGCCTCGGGTATTACATGGTGGTTTATCTTTCGGCTTTAACTACCGTCCCGAAAGAGCTCTACGAAGCGGCTGACATTGACGGAGCAAGCGAAATCAAGAAGCATCTGAATGTTACCGTTCCCTGTCTTATGCCTGCTATTGCTTTGGTCAGTACAATCAGTGCAATTTCCGCAATGAAGATTTTCGTTGAAATTTATATTATGACAAACGGCGGACCTATGAACTCGACAAAGACAATTGTCTATTACATCTATCAAAGGGCTTTTGAAAACCTTGATTTGGGCTATGCTTCTGCTGTGGGTGTAGTTCTGTTGATTTTGATAATGATTCTTTCAGTCATTAACATCAAATTCTTTGAGAACAACAAGGCAGCAGCAGTAGGTTAAAGTTTTACGCGGAGCAGGAAATGTTAAAAAAACTTTCAACACATTTATTTTTAATAATCCTAAGCATTATTTCAGTAGGACCTTTCCTTTGGCTGTTGTCAACCGCTCTAAAGTCAGAAAATGAAAATATATTCAGCTATCCGCCGTCGTTTATCCCGGAACACATAACTTTTGCAAATTTTATCGGGGTATGGAACAGTGTGCCTTTCGCAACATATATTATTAACAGCTCAATAGTCTGCGTTTTTACAATTTTGTTAAATCTTATTCTGTCTGCACTTGCAGGCTATCCTCTTGCAAGAATGGAATTTAAGGGCAAAAACTTTGTATTTTTTGCAATTCTGGCAACGATTATGGTACCTTTTCAGGTAATAATGATACCTGTTTATCTTATGGTATTAAGACTTAATATGGTTGATTCTATCTCTGCTTTTTCCGGTTTTTCAGGGTTAATACTGCCCTTTGCGGTAAATGCTTTCGGTATTTTTCTTATGAGGCAGGCTTTTATGTCAATTCCGAAGGAGCTTGAAGAAGCCGCTGTCATTGACGGATGTAATGCTTTTCAGATTTGGCGGAAAATTATGCTTCCGCTTGTAAAACCCGCATTGGCAACTCTTGCAATTTTTACTTTTGTCGGGGCATGGAGCGAATTTTTGTGGCCCAGTATAGTATTAACTAAACAGCAAATGTACACCCTCCCGGTAGGTTTAACCCATCTTCAGGGTGTGTTCAGTTCTAACTGGCGATATATTGCAGCAGGA
>CAZEDP010000150.1:0-4134 GCA_964511035.1 uncultured Gammaproteobacteria bacterium | reverse complement strand
CTTCTTGGGGTGTTATTTCTCTTGCAAATGTTTACAAAAAAGACATTTTGGTTAATTATCCTCTTCCTAATAAAGTTGAACCTAATAAAAACGCTACAAGAGCCGAAGTTGCTGCAATGCTTTATAATTTGAGAAGTGTTCTAAACCTTACCGGAGCTGTCGGTTCCGCTTCTACATCTACAACAACTGCTGTAACTCCGTATTATGATGAAATTACAGTATCATCCCAAAATAATGCTTATTCTGAAGTTTATGTCAACGGTAATGCGGCAACAGTGCTTGTTGACACTACTTTTCCTGCCGAACTCAGAACTGCTTTGAACAGCACACTCAATAAAGTCGGAGATAAAGTTTCTTTAAGAATTAATCAAAACATAACTACAAGCAAAGGACTTAATCTGATTTTAAGAAGCAGCAGAATAGAAGGTACAATTGACAGCATCGTGAGAGCCTCTCAAAATGCCAACAATGCCGTTATCTCCATAAACTTTAATTCAATCATCACTCCGACAGGTGAAAAATATCCCATAAGCGCCGCTGTTGCAACGCAAACAGGCGATATAATTTCGGGTTCTCTTCAAAACATTGGTCAGAAAGGCATTATGACGACTGCTAAAGATGCGGCAACAGGTGCTATTGTCGGCTCTCTTCTCGGTTCTTTAACAGGCGGAGCAAAAACCGGAGCAATTTACGGCGGGACGACAGCTTCAGGGCTCGGCAAACTAGGGTCGATACTTTATTCAGACGGCGAGATTGATATTCCCGTCGGTGAAATCGTATTCATTAAATTAACAAGTCCTTTAACAATTGATACAACCAATCAAAAAGTAATAATAAAATAAGAAATGTCTTTAATCTTAAAACCCTTCCTCTGAAAAGGAAGGGTTTTTTAAAATTGATAGCTTTAAACTAAAATTTAATATAAACTTATAAAATCATGTGTTGAGTAATTTAGCGGTTGGCGGATAGGAATTTTATAAGGTGAAATACACAAAAAACAAGCATATTCAGGAATGATTTAACCGACCTGCTTAAAATGTCAGATAAAGAAAAAATTCATAATCTGCATAAAACTGCTCAAGTTATAAAAGAAGCGCATTTAGGCAAAAAAACAGATAAGATTGCAGTAATTAAATTCTCCAATTACTGCGAAAGAAACTGCCTTTTTTGTGAAATGAGAAAATCAAACGACAAGTTAACCAGATTCAGACTGAAACCTGAACAAATAGCAAGGTTGGCGCAAAAAGCAGAAAAAGAAGGGTATAAAAGTGTAATCTTTGAATCCGGTGAAGACTCGCAATATTCAATTGATGAATTGGTAAAAATTATTAAATTGGTTAAAACTGCAACAAAACTTTCAATCGGGTTCAATATAGGCGAAAAATCACCGGTTGAATATTCTTTAATGAGAAATGCGGGTTCGGAAAAATACCTCTTAAATCATCAGACCAGCGATCCCATCTTATACAGGCAACTTAACCCGGATTTGAAATATCCTGAAAGAATCAAATGCATAAGGGTTTTGAAAAATCTTGGTTATAAAGTTGGCAGTGGAGTAATGGTCGGGCTTCCGGGGCAGACAATCGAGAGTATTGCAAACGATATTTTCTTTTTTAAAACATTTGAAACCGAAATTGCAAGTATTGTTCCATATATTCCGCAGACAAATACTCCTCTTGCAGGGAATTTTAAAAGAGCGGGCGGGTATTTTATACCGGCAATAGGGTATTTTGACATTGAAGAAATGATTTTAAAAATAATTTCAATAACCCGGCTTGTAAATCCTAAAATTAACATCATAACTTCTGAAGAGCTTGAGGAAAAAGCTCTTCGATGCGGCGCTGACTGCAAGACACAAATTTTCCGATAAAAAAGAAAAAATGACATTTCTGTCATTTTGAGGTTATTTGAGGTTAGAATTTGTGAGTTATAGAGGAGTATATAGTTATGTGTTTGAGAGCTTATTATTGTTAAAATCAGGAGCCTTGTTAGTCTAAGTTTAACCGAGGTTAGGTTTGGATAACTGGATGTTTTTGTCTACCATTTTCTGGACGCTTTCGATTTCTTGATCCATCATCTTTAATTCGGTCTCTAAAGTCTTCATCTGAGCATCTAACTGTTTTTCGTACGTGTTTATCAAGTTAGATACGGCTTCGTCTTCTTGCAAAGCGTTCTTAATATACGGATTGTCCATACCGTATTGATCCATTGCATTAAACAACTTTGTTTCTCTTGCAGCAACAATTTGAGAATTTTTAATGAGCATCATTTTGTTTCTGGAAATTTTGCTCATTGCATGCTCAATATCTTTTCGATATGTATGCAGGAATATTAATCTGGCTTGGCTTCCGACTAACCCCATGACATTGCTCCTTCCTTAAATTTTCCCTATCAGATTTCTTGCTTCCGATTATGTTTGGCTTCCTATATTTATTAAAACAAAATAAAAAATGAAATTGCTTCAATCTGAATTTTTTCGAAAAATTTGAACGTACAAGCCAAGAGTCTTTCATTGATGGAGTGTTGGCTCAGAGTACAAAAAATGTCCAAAAAATATTATTTATTAAATCAATCATTCATAAATAAACAAAAAATCGTAATTATATAAAAAATAATGATAATTTTTAAATTTTGTTTGTTAATCTGTCTTAATATTTCTTAATAATATAAAAATAATCAGCTTTATTCTTCATCGAACTTTGCCAGATTATCAACCATAGCCCAGACTCCGCAAGGACATACGCCTGAACATATTCCGCATCCGATGCATTTTTTGTCGTCGCTAACGTATTCAAATTCGCCGTCAGCATTTTCATTTCTATATATTGCGCCTTCGGGACATACTTCAAGACAGAATGAACAGTCTCTGCAGTAACCGCAGCTCATGCAGCGTTCTGTTTCAGTTTCAGGCGGCATTTCCATAACCCGTCGGGTATTAACCTGCTGGTAAAACTCTTTTTTAACTCTGTCAGCAGGTATCATAGGAGCTTTTTCGAAATTATCAAGAGGAAGGTTGTTAAACATTCTGTCAATATTAAGAGCTGCTTTTCTTCCGTCGGCTATTGCGTTTGTGAAAAGTCCCAATTTAACAACATCTCCGGGAACAAAAACTTTAGAGTTAGTCTCACTTTGCATAAATTCATTTGTGCGGATTCTTCCCTTCTCATCAAGATAATTACCTTCTATAAATGATAAGTCGGGTCGGTCTCCTATGGAAATAATTACATTATCTGCTTCGATAAGAGTTCCGTCTTTCAGATAAACGCCTTCATCCGTCACTTTTTCCGTAAAGCAGGGCCATAATATTTTTGCGCCGAGGCTTTGGGCATGCTCAATTTCTTTTTCAAAAGCGGAAGGTTTTTGAATATCTATAACCGTCACTTCTTCTGCACCGCATTTATATGCGCCTATGACAACATCCATCCCGGCATTGCCTGCGCCCAGAACAGTGACTTTTTTGCCTAAATGCGGATTCTTACCTTTATTGACTGATTTAAGAAAATCCAGTCCCCTGATGAATTTTTCTTTGCCCTCAACAGGTATAAGCAAGGGGTTATGAGCTCCAATTGCCACTACAACGGCATCAAAATCGTCGGCAAGTTTTTTGAAGAGCTCTTTGTCGACTTTTGTTGAGGTATTGATTTTAACACCCGAATTTTCTATTCGCTTCAGTTCGGTATCTAAAACAGCAGAATCCAGTCTGTCATTAGGAATGACCTGTCTGAGTTTTCCTCCGATTTTGCTGTCTTCTTCAAATATTTCCACTGAATACCCTGATTTTCTCAAATGCCATGCACAGCTTAAACCCGCTGCACCTGCACCAATGACGGCAATTTTTTGAGTTTTATCAATTTGGGCAAAATCTGTTGAAATTTCTTTGCTTAAAATGCCCAGTTCTTTTGTTTTAACCGGAATATCTATATATTTTCTGTTGCATTCATCTACGCATAAGTTCGGGCAAACCTGACCGCAGACAGAAGCGGGGAAAGGGCTGTAATCCAAAACCAGCCTGAGTGCTTCCTCTGTTTTACCCTGTCTTAAGAGCGAAATCCTCTTTTGGGTAGGTATTCCTATCGGGCAGTTGAATTCGCATGGCGCGCTCGGTGAGTTTGTCACAATGACTCTTGACAAAGA
>CAZEDP010000149.1:0-4146 GCA_964511035.1 uncultured Gammaproteobacteria bacterium | reverse complement strand
GCGAAGCGGGAGTTATATAAAAGGAAACGATGAGTTTTCTTTTGATAACTCATTCATGTGAGAAGCTATAACGGTGGCGAGGAGCCATCGATATAGCTTCGACACTAGATCATGGAAGATGCGAGAAAAATACATTTTTTCGCATCTTCATACTCATTAACATCAAAAAAATATTTTTTCTCAAATTCATTTTGCGTGTATAATCTTAAGAGAAGAAGTATCATTACTCTTGAGGCAAAAAAAATAATAAAGCCCCTGATTTTGAAGGAGAAAGAAATGGAAAAAGGCCACAGTACTATTTACATCGTAGATGTGACCAACAGGGACGGAGTTCAAACTTCCAGACTGGGTTTGGCAAAACTTCAAAAAACCATGATTAATTTCCTGCTCAACGAAATGGGCGTTACTCAATCTGAGTTCGGTTTCCCAAACACAAAACACGAAATTAATTATTTAAATGCCAATTTGGAACTGGTGGACAGAGGCATTATTGGTAACACTGTTTTAAGCGGTTGGATGAGAGCGCTTGAAAGCGATGTATTTCAGTCATTTCAAAATGTTCCGCGTTTGAAACATGTAAATTTATCTATTTCTACTTCTGAACAAATGATACAGGGCAAGTTCAGAGGCAAAAAAAACAGTGACGATATAATTGAACAGGCTATAAAAGCAGTCGAAGCCGCAAAAACTTGCGGAGCGCAAGTGATAGGTGTTAATGCCGAGGATGCATCGAGGACTGATTTGGATTTTCTGATTAAATTTGCTCAAAAAGTTCGAGATGCCGGAGCTAATAGAATCAGGTACTGTGACACTTTAGGATATGACGATCCTTACAGTGCATACTCCAGACTGAATACACTGGCATCTGCTGTCGGTATTCCCGTAGAAACGCATTTTCATAATGATTTAGGCATGGCTGTCGCCAATTCTATAATGGGAGCAAAAGGTATTGTAGATGCAGGTTGTGATGCCTATATTAATACTGCAATAAACGGAATGGGTGAACGTGCAGGCAATGCTGATTTAGTATCCTGTTTACTATCCATACTTAAGTCGAGCGGAATGAAAGGCAAATACCAGCTTGATCCGCGTATAGATTTAAGCAAAGCATGGAAACTTGCAAAATACACTTCCTACGCTTTTGGTGTGCCGCTTCCTATAAACCAGCCTGCGGTCGGCAGTAATGCTTTCGCCCATGAATCAGGTATTCATGCTGACGGAGCTCTTAAAGACAGAAGGAATTACGAACTTTATGATTATGAAGAATTGGGCAGAGGCGAACCGGAAATTGTTGAAACGGGAAGGATGATTACCGTTGGTGAATATGCCGGTGTTAAGGGTTTCAGGAACGTTTATGAAAAGCTTGAACTTGAATTTCATGACGAAGACGAAGCAAGAAATATTTTGGAACTTGCCCGTTATGCAAACGTGCATACTCAGCAGCCTTTAACAGATGTAGAACTTAAGTTTATATATGATTATCCCGACATTGCGGCTAAAATAATGACCGTAACTCCTTATTACATGCCGACAGGAGAACTTAAGAAACGTATAGAAAAACGCAAAGAAAAAGAAAAAACTGAAGCGGGACATGCTTAATTACTCGATTTGAAGTTATGAGGATAAAAAATGGGAAAGACACTCGCCGAAAAAATTATCTCAAATCACTGCGGAAAAGAAGTAGAAGCAGGGGAATTTGTAATATCGACAGTTGACGTTTCAATGGTACAGGACGGAACAGGTCCTTTAACCGTTGAAAAACTAAAGAAATTGGGTTTTGAAAAGCTTAATAATCCCGAAAGGACAATTTTCTTTATAGACCATGCAGCGCCCAGTCCAAGAAAAGAACTGTCAAATGCTCATAATATTTTAAGAGAATTCGCAAAACAAACCGGAGCTTATCTTTCTGATGTAGGTGAAGGTGTATGTCATCAAAGACTTGTTGAAGATTTTGTAAATCCGGGAGATGTAGTTATAGGAGCTGATTCGCATACTTGCACGTCAGGTGCGCTTTGTGCTTTTGCGACGGGCATGGGTTCAACCGATGTAGCAATAGCAATGGCGCTTGGCAAAGTTTGGCTGAAAGTCCCGGAAACCATAAAAATCGAAGTTAAAGGTAAATTTCAGGCGGGAGTTTTTCCGAAAGATTTAATTCTTCATTTAATAGGTTTGATAACAGCAGACGGAGCTACATACAAAGCCCTTGAATTTTGCGGCGAAGCGATAGAAAACATGTCGATGTCCGACAGGTTTACTCTGTCAAATATGGCGGTTGAAGCAGGAGCCAAGGTAGGTTTGATTGCTTCTGACCCGGTAACACAGGAATATTTGGCTTCAAGAGGCAGGGCAGACTGTTATGAAGAACTCAAAGCAGACGAAGATGCGGTATATGAAAAGGTAATAGAAATTGACGTAACAAAACTGGAACCGACAGTATCATGTCCTCATGGAGTGGATAATACGGCGACAGTGGACAAGCTGCGCAGTATAAAAGTAGATCAGGTTTTTGTAGGCAGCTGCACAAACGGAAGAATCGAAGACTTAAGGGTGGTTGCGCAGGTGCTGAAAGACAGGAAAGTCAATCCTGATACCCGTCTGATAATCATACCGGCATCAAGAGAGACTTTCCTACAAGCTTTGAAAGAGGGGCTTATAAGGGTATTTGTTGAAGCAGGCGCTTCAATGATGACACCGGGCTGCGGTCCCTGTGTGGGTGTTCATGCAGGTATTCTTGCGGATGACGAAGTTTGTCTGTCAACACAGAATAGAAATTTCCAAGGAAGAATGGGAAACCCGAAAGGGCAGATTTATTTATGTTCACCTGCAACAGCGGCTTACAGTGCAACAACGGGATTCATATCAGATCCCCGAGAAATCGTTAATTCCTATTATTCTCCCAGAGTTTATCCTTTTGAAAAATACATAAGCTAAGAGGAAAGTAAAATGACTGTTAAAAAAGGTTTTGCATGGAAATTCGGTGATGATATTACGACAGATCATATTGCGCCCGGAAGGCTCTTTCATTTAAGAACCAATTTGCCTGAACTGGCAAAGCACGTACTTGAAGATGCCAATCCTGACTTTGCGTCAAAAATGTCAAAAGGAGACTTTGTAGTTGCGGGAAGAAATTTTGGACTGGGTTCTTCGCGCGAGCATGCTCCTACAATAATCAAAATGGCAGGTGTAAACGGAGTTTTGGCAAAATCTTTTGCAAGAATATTCTTCAGAAATGCTATTAATATCGGTTTGCTGCTGATAGAATGCAACACTGATTTAATTGAAGACGGCGATGAACTGGCAGTAGATATCGAAAAAGGCATTGTAAAGAACCTGACTCAAAAAATTGACATCAAAATAACGCCTTTACCTGATGTTATGATAAAAATTCTTGAAGAAGGCGGGCTTGCCAAGCACATCGAAAAGCACGGCGATTTTCAGTTAATATAAGTCAAAATTTACAATTTTTATAAAAAGCAGTTTGGTTAATCAAACTGCTTTTCTTGTCTAAAAAGACACTTGAAGAGGGTTTTGGCAACTCTCAATTTTTTAAAAGATACATATTTGTAAATAAATGTAAAGTTTTTTAAATAAAAATTATATATTTTAGCAATTTTATATATACTTTTGTTTTTAAGTATATATAGCATATATTTTTAGGATATAAATTTATTTATTTTAGTAATATGTATTCAGGAGAATTTTAAAAGGAGATTTATCATGACCCTAGTAAACCAATCGAACTATGCAGTTCAACAGCAGGCTGCATGCCCTGCACCGCCTGTTCAGACCTGTCCTCCGGTACAACAATGTGCGCCGAGTATGGGCAATGCTACTATTTTCGGCGGCGGCGGAGATGATACAATTATCAATTACGGAAATGCTACGATGTTCGGTCAGGACGGCAACGACAAAATGTATAACTACGGAAATGCCCTTATGTACGGCGGTGAAGGAACCGATACAATGATTAACCGCGCTAACGCAGAAATGTATGGCGAAGGCGGCAACGACATAATGGTCAACTATGGTGACGCAATGCTCAGAGGCGGCTGCGGAAATGACGTAATGGTCAATTACGGCAATGCTTCTCTGTATGGCGAAGAAGGCGATGATGTAATGGCAAATTACGCCAGTGCCGATTTATAC
>CAZEDP010000148.1:0-4147 GCA_964511035.1 uncultured Gammaproteobacteria bacterium | reverse complement strand
GAATAATTCGATTTTGAATGCTGAAAAAGAAATCGAATTTTGCTGGCGTGACGGAGAGAGTTCATTTTTCCTTCCCGACGGCTTAGAGCGTGAAAAATACTGGCTCATAAATGAAAGTCCCGGTATTAACAGGCTTTTTTTGAATGAGGCAGTCAATAAAATTAATTTTGAAGGAGATGAGCATCTTAGTCAAAACGGTTTTATCAAGTATTATCCCGTTCATTCATTTACCGCTTGGGTTAAGGAATTTAGGCTTTTGGGCTTTATTCATAAACTGGAAAAAATAGAGGAACGCCTTGCATCCATGAGCGATGAAGAAGTGCTCTTATGGCTTTCGTTAATAAATTCGGATATTTTATCCGCTGTGGAGAAAAATTCTCCTGTAATAAAAATAAAAAACTCGGCTTATGATGCTGATGAACTGGAATATACCATATGGAGAAGCGCGAGAGGCTTTGAGGGCGAAGAATATATGGCGCTTCTGGCTCTTGCGGAAAACCGTGACGAATTTAACTCAATTCTCTATGATATGCAATCTCCGCACATAATCAAGCTAAGGGAGCGTTTGCATTATTACAGAGGTTTGCTTGCGGATGGCAGCCAAGCTGTTTGTTCCACACAGAGCGCAATTTGACACATCTATAAACATAGGCTATAACAGATTTAGCAGGCTAAGGTTTTTAAATGACTTATCATGACGCTCTTTTTGTAATAAATCAAAACTGCAATTTTGCCCAAATTGCACAAATTTGCGGTGAAAACGGTTTTAAAAATCCTTATTTTCTGTCGACTCATTACCTTTTAGAAAATGAAAGAGAAATGCTCTCAGAGCTGATTTCAGATAATATCGAAATTCATACTTTTGCCGAGTTCTTGACTGACAGGGAAATGGAGGAATGCGATACGCTCGCAACGATGCATCTTAAAGAAAAAATTTCCGATGAAGCCGTAAAAGAAAACTACAATGTACTTTTTATGGATTTAAGCAACAAAAACAAAAACATAAAAGTTTGGCAGAAGTTAAAACAGCAGGGCGGTTTCGGCAAAATCTATTTTTACGAAGGATTAGGGATAAATAAAAGTTTTTGGGAAGGATTATTAGGCATAAACTTAACTAAAAAAGATGAAAATACGGTTGCAAAACCCGTAAAAAATTCTCTTTTGAATAAAATCAAGCAAAAAATAAAAGCCTTAATGGCGAAATTCCTTGAAAAAAAAGAGCTCATCATAGTTGAATATGAAAACAAAAGATTTATATTTTTTACTCCGGTTAACCGCATAAAGTTTTCAATTAACGCAAAAATTTCAAAAAAACACTGCAAAGATGAGAATTTCCCGAAAGATTTAACTTCTTCCGATAAGCAGTCGTTCATCGGCACAACAATTCATCAATATGATTATAATTTCCTGAAAAAGCATAAAGATTTTCCTGTAATGGTCTTTATTGACGGTTATCATCCTTCCAATTACCCTGCAACTTATGTAGATTCATATTTTATCGGGGAATTTACGGTCAGGGATATGTTTGATTATGAGTGGTTTACAAAATACGGTAAAAAGGCTCACAAACCGACTAATATAACCGTCAATTCCTTCAAAAAACTTCCTGATGAAGATTATCCCCCTGTAAAAAATATTATTTTCCCGATTAATCATGCCGGAGACTGGACGGCGCTGATAAACAGGTCGGATACCGATATCTTAATCGAGGCTTTTTGCTCGCTCGCTCAATTGTTTCCCGACATTAATTTTATTGTAAGACCTCATCCTACAATGGTTCACGAAATGCATGAAGGTCCAAACTCAATAAACAGAATAAAAGAATATGTTTCGTATCAAAACCATCCAAACCTAAAATTATCCGAAGCCTCTCTTGACGAGGATTTCAGCAGGGGTGATTTGTTTATTTCCGAGTATTCTCAGGTGTTAATTGATGTATTTAATATGGGCAAGCTTGGACTTATTGCCAATTTGACCAACCGCCGCTCGTTTATGAAGGATTACGAGGATTTGGGCTTTTTAAGCGTTCACAATATTGACGAATTTAAAAACATAATTGAGGATATTATTTCAAATCCGTCAAAATTCGCTCAAATTCAAGCGTCAGCCGCCCGAAAATATAACGAAAAACTGCAAAAGTTTATAAATCTTTAGTCGAAGTTAATAACTTTTATAATCTCGTTTATATCCGACGAAGTCTTTTTAATTTCGCAGTTGGAGTATTTTATTGCCGCGTCAGGATCTTTTAAACCGTTGCCGGTTAAAACGCAGGTGATTGTCTTGTCCTCTTCGACTTTGCCTGCTTTGAATGATTTAATTAATCCCGCAACGGAAGCCGCGCTGGCCGGTTCGGCAAGAATGCCTTCGGTCCTTGCGAGCATAACATAGGCTTCAATTATTTCTTCATCGGTTACGAAATCAATTATTCCGCCTGATTCGTCTCTTGCTGCAACGGCATAATCCCAACTTGCGGGGTTGCCTATTCTGATGGCAGTGGCAATTGTTTCAGGCTTTAAGATTCTTTCGCCTTTTACGATAGCGGCTGCGCCTTCGGCTTCAAAACCGTACATTTTGGGTTTGTTTGAAACGATGCCTTTATCGAAGTATTCTTTGAAGCCTTTCCAATATGCGGTTATATTACCTGCATTGCCTACGGGTATGCATAAATAATCCGGGGCTTGCCCTAAAGCATCGCAAATTTCAAAAGCGGCTGTTTTCTGCCCTTCAATTCTGTATGGATTTACCGAATTGACGAGTGTTATCGGATAATTGTCTGAAAGCTCACGCACTATTTCAAGCGCTTCGTCAAAATTCCCTTCGATTGAAATCACTTCCGCCCCGTACATCATAGCCTGTGCGAGCTTGCCGAGGGCAATATACCCTGAAGGAATCAATACATAGGTCTTAATGCCTGCTTTGGCTCCGTACGCTGCGGCAGCCGCGCTGGTATTTCCGGTGCTTGCGCAGATAATTGCTTTCGAGCCTGCTTCAACTGCTTTTGAAACAGCCATTGTCATGCCGCGGTCTTTAAAACTGCCGGTAGGATTTGCGCCGTCAAATTTAAGATACAAATTTGCTTTGATACCGATTTTCTTAGCAAGATTATCGGCTTTAATCAAAGGAGTATCACCTTCGTTTAGAGTTATTACGGGAGTTTGTGCGCTTACGGGAAGGAAGTTTCTGTATTTGTTAATTAAACCCTGATAATGATAACTGTTAGCCATATTTTCTTCTTTCTGTTACATTTTAAATTCGCTGTTACATTGTTACGAAGAGAGTAGATTTGTTAAGTCCTCTTTTGCTTTACAATAACGACGGAAGGTCTGTAAAATACGCTGTGCGTGTAATATTAAGTAAATTTGCGTAACATTACATGGTTATTTTAGCTGTTTAATTGAAAATGTAAAGGGATTAAGCATATTGTTAATCCATTACTCTGATTAGATTATCAATACTTTTTGTTGTGTATCTTCTTGTTATTTCTTCGATTGCTTTCAGCACATCCTCTTCTTTTGCGTTTTCGGTAAGCATAACAATTTTAGCGCAGCCGCTTTCAACAGTCCCTTTTTGATAAATGCTGTTGAGGTTTATGTTGTTCTGTCCGCATATCATGCCTAAATCCCCTATAACGCCCGGAATATTGTCGGTTGTAACCCTGAGATAATATTTATTATGAGTTTCTGTAATATCCAAATGTTCTGCCTGTTGTTCATGACGGCATCTTGTCATAGGCAGAGGATATTCTGTCGTTCCGATTTCGGCGGCAATAGAGAGGATGTCGCCTGCTACCGAGCTTGCCGTCGGCATTTCACCTGCGCCCGGTCCTGAGAACATGACCGTACCGACCGCATCTCCTTTAACTGCTATTGCATTAAGGACTCCGTTAATATGTGCGAGAGGGTTGCTTTTCGGGACAAGCATAGGGTGTACCCTTACATCGACTTTATCATCTCCTGCAAGTTGGGCGAGTGCAATAAGTTTGATTTTGTAGCCGAATTCATCCGCATAAGCAATATCTATCGGTCCAATCTTATCAATTCCTTCCCTGTAAATTTTGTTTATGTCCACTCTTTTGTTAAATGCCAGCGTGCTCAGGATGGCGATTTTATAAGCGGCGTCATGTCCTTTTATGTCACCGGTCGGATCC
>CAZEDP010000147.1:0-4168 GCA_964511035.1 uncultured Gammaproteobacteria bacterium | reverse complement strand
TATCTGGAAAATTTTAAATGATTAAACTTTTGTAAAAACTCAGTAGAAATATCTACCCTACGGACTTATCTGTCCGTTGAGATTATCGATGTAAAAATCTTCGCTGGCAGTTGTTCCTTGCGAAACTCCATAGTTTTGTACTGACATCATTTATCTCCTGTTTTTTAAAATCAAATAAATATTTTAATGAAATTTATAAACTTCAGTTTCTTTATAAGCACCATGTTGATTGAACCTTCTTACACCACCTGTAATTAAGACATTCCCATTATTCAATAAAGTTGCTGTATGCAAAATTCTTGGCAGTTTCATATCATTCAACAGGCTAAATTTATTTAATTTAGGAATATACATTTCTACAGTTGATAAAGCTTGACTTAAATCCGTCCCTCCAAACATTAAAACTTCTCCATTACTTAGCTTTATACATTCAGAGTAATTTCTTTCAACATTCATTGAAGACGTTAGTTTTGAATGATTGGTCCTGTAATTGTAAATTTCAGGTTGTTTTCTAACAATTAATACTTCTTCGTTCCCTAATTCAATAGCTTTTAAAGGAGTATCTGATGCAATTAAATTTCCTATAACTGAGAACTTATTTGTCTCAGGATTAAAAGTTTCAACTGATGTATAATGACTACTCATACCTGTTTTCGGATTATAATTGATACCACCAAAAATTAACACTTTTCCGTCAGGCAACAAAGCGCTTGAGTGCTGTTCTCTGGGGAAATTCATATTTCCTATAATACGAAATTTATCCAGCACCGGATCATAGATTTCAGCAGATGCTGTGGTTGATTGATTTAAATCTTGATCATTTCCCCCGGTGATAAGAACTCTTCCATCCTTTAGGAGTGTTGCTGAAAAGTCACCTTTTCTGGAAATATGCATTTCATCTTTGCTTAAACTAAAATTATTTGTTAGAGGGTCGTAAAATTCTGCTTTTCTATTATTATCACAACTGCTTAATAAGATTACTCTACCATCTTTTAATAAAAAAACTTTATCCTTATAAAGAGTTCCGCAGTTGTATGTATTTGTTGTTTTACCAATTATTTTAAAATTGTTAGAACTAGGATCATAGATCTCTGCGGTTTCGTCAGACGAACCAACATGAACACCTCCAACTATTAAAACCCTTCCGTCATTTAAGAGGATGGCATTATGTCCGGCTCTTGGACGATGCATATCACCAGCCTTAACAAATATATTACGTATAGGCATTGCAATAATGGATACTGCTGAAGCTAATAAGATTATTCCGAATAAATATAGAACTTTCCTGTTAAACACTTTCATTTCTTCTCCTCAAATCTATACAAATACTCATTCTCGCTGTAAAACCTTGCTCATAAATCCTAACCTTTCCCTCCACGCCGTGCGATAAATATAATTCTAGTTATTATACAGAATCATCATCTCATTTGCCATAAAATCTTGAGATTCATTTTCAAATATTTACAAGGTTTTGAAGTTTTTGGATAAATGCGGCTATTTATATACATCGTTTTCTATATAAAATATAGACTTACGCCGCTTGTTTATAACAAAACAAATCATCAAAGAATGATGAACTCGATTTTTAGCTATATCCTAACGCAACCGGCTTAACCCACTTAATTTTTAAACATAAAAAAACGGAGAAGGAGGGATTCGAACCCTCGGTACCTTGCAGTACACAGACTTTCCAGGTCTGCACCATAGACCACTCGGACACCTCTCCGCATTGATATTCAATTATTTTATTATTATACCTATAAGCTGACCTTTGTAGTCAAGTTTATTTGTTTTATATTTGTAAATAAAAAGCGAAGAGTTGATTTCTTCGCTAAAAGGGTGGTTCAGGTGGATTTTGAGGTAAGTTAATTACAGTGCCTCTTAACTCACAGAACAAGCTAAATTGCCTTGCCTGTTAGAGACATTCTGTAAACCGGCCGTTTCTTCTTTTGTAAGAATTTTTTCGGGGTCAATTAACATTAAGAGTCTGTCTTTATATTTACCGACACCGCGTAAAAATTCCGCGTCAACACTCAAATCGACCGGCGGGGGTTCAATATTTTTGCTGTTCAGATGAATAACTTCACTGACTTTGTCTACAGTAAAACCGACTGTTTCATTATGTATATTTAGTACAATAATTTTTGATTCCAGAAAATCTTTACTGCTCACTAAATCCAACTTGAATTTTTTCCTTCCGTCAATTATAGGAATGATTCTGTTTCTAAGATTAATAACGCCTTCAAGATAATCCGGCGCTTTCGGTAACTTGTTCGGAGTTGTCATCATTATAATTTCCTGAACCGACATTATAGGCAGTGTGAATTCCTGATTATCAAGCTCAAATACTATAAGCTGTAACTCCTCTTCCTGCTGCTGTCTTAATACTTCTTCCGCATTTTCAAACATTTTAATTTCTCCTAAACTAAATCCTGAATACTTCTACCCTTTTGAAATTTTTCGGCAACAGATAAGTCGTTGCGTTTTGCTTATTTACTCCTCAACTTTAGCTTTCCTTACCGAAAAATTACGGTTGCATTCTTTACCTTCATAAATATTCCGGCTGAACTACCCGAATGTGACTTTTAAAAAATACAATCTAAATTTTTCCCTTGTTATCCTCCTTAACCTGAACTTTAATACCTTAGAAAAAATTATAACTCCTTCGGTATTTTTTGTATGCATTTTATATACTCTTAAAATAATATTAAATGCATTAACCCTTGCCGGCATCTCCAATTGCCATCAAATTCAGGTCACTGTAATTAATTTAAAACTTGTAACGTTTTTCAAAAATCTCCTCCGACTTCCTGCGTATAATAGAACATTCTCAGCTATTTAATATGTTATTTCATACTACAATTAAAGACTATCAGTTAATTGTTAAAATTTTATTTAAAAAAGAATTAGAATTTTATTAGTCTATATACAAATAAACTTGACAAGATTCATTTGACCCAGCCTTTTCTCATGGCTTTAGCAACTGCTCCTGTCCTGTCATCAACGGATAGCTTCTGTAAGATATTGCAAATATGCGCCTTTACGGTATATTGGCTGACAGAAATCTGTTTTGCTATATCGGCATTATTTAGTCCGTCCGCCAGAAGCTGAAGAATTTCAAGTTCTCTTGCTGTTAGCGGAGATGCTTCCTGAACGGCAGATGCGCTTTTGTTTTCATATTCAAGATGCTTTAAAATTGACTTTGCGGCTTCTTTATCGAACCATACCCCGCCGTCGGCAACTCCTTCAACAATGGAAATCAGCCTTGAAGGGTTAATGTCCTTCATACAATACGCATCTGCGCCTGCTTCGACAGAATTTATAACATCGTTTTCACTGTCGTGTGAAGTTAAAATAAGAACTTTTATATCGGGATTTGACTGTTTTATCAACCTGGTAGCTTCTATTCCGTTGATTCCGGGCAGCCCCAAATCCATTAAAACAACATCAGGCTCGAGTTCTAAGGCAATCTTAACACCCTGTTCTCCGGAGTCTGCTTCTCCGACGAGTTCAAGAACGGAACTTTCTTCCAGTGCCGTCTTAAGACCAATTCTTGTCAGGGTATGATCTTCAATTAATACGATTTTTATATTACTGTCCATAAATAACTTTCTTTTTAATCATTATATAAAGGAATACTGAAATAGAAAACACTTCCCTGCCCTTTTTGGCTTTCAGCCCAGATTTTACCCTTATGGGCTTCAATAATATGTTTCGATAAATAAAGCCCTAATCCCGTTCCGATCTTCCTTAAAGATTTAGAGCCTTTGGAATACCTTTCAAACAGCATTTTCATATCATTTTCATCAATGCCTGAGCCCGTATCCTTAACGAAAAAAATAATCTCATTGTTGTTGGAACCCAGATTTGCTTCAATGTTGCCGTTCTGGTCTGTATATGCAACTGCATTGCCAAGAAGATTCATTATTACACGTTTAATTTCCTGCCTGTCAACAGAAAGCTCGTAGTTTTCCGCATTATTGGAATAATTAAGACTGATATTCTTCTGTTTGCAAAGAGGGTCTATTTCTTTTATACATTCCTCAGCAAGTTTGGAAAGATTTATCTTCCTCTTAACCAGAGTTTGCTTGCCTTCTTCGTATTTATATGTATCAAGAATTGTATTTACCATATTCTTATCGGCATAGATGTTCATACTATCCTTAAG
>CAZEDP010000146.1:0-4184 GCA_964511035.1 uncultured Gammaproteobacteria bacterium | reverse complement strand
TAAATCAAAAACTAAATTACTAAGCAGGTTGGCTTCTTGTTTGATTTCTTCGTCTGTTGCTTTTCGACCTGTTTCACAGGTACAAGGGTTTTGTTTATATGCTCGCCCGCTCAAAGGAATATAATGGGCTTGTGCCCCATTAAACCCACTACCGATAATGCTTTGTTTAAGCAAAAATTTGTACTAAAATTATCATAAAACATTTTAATAACAAATATTTGAGACAATAAATGACAGATAAAGTTTCAAGAGAAATAAGAAAAAAAACAATGCAAGCTGTAAAAGCCAAAAACACTAAACTAGAAAATCTAGTGTTTAAAAAATTATGGAAAAATGGCATAAGGTTTAGAAAAAATGTTGTTGATTTAGCTGGAAAACCCGATATAGCCATAAAAAAATATAAAATAGTTATTTTTATCGATTCTTGTTTCTGGCACGGTTGCGATATTCATTTAAGACTTCCCGAAACCAATAAAGAATATTGGATAAATAAAATTTTTAAAAATAAAGCCCGAGATAAAAATATTAATGAATATTATAAAAATCAAAACTGGGGTTTGCTAAGAGTCTGGGAGCATAAACTAAGAACCGATTTTGAAAATACAATTTTAGAAATTATTACTTTTATTGAGAATGCAAAAATTAATCTACAATAGACCAATAACAATCTGAAAGTTTGTCATATCCCCTATTTCTAACAAATTCTTTAAAATCGTCAGTATTTGAACTTGGAAATTCATTTTCAATTTCTATACATAAAGTTTCTAAGAGTTTATCTCCAAGTATATTCCCATATTTACCCCTTAAAGCCTTTTCATACCATTTAATAAGATCATCTTCCGTAATAATACTTTGTATTCTTGATTTCCAGCCAAGTTGATTAACAATAGATAATATCAATTTTGCATCAGACTCTTTACAAACTATAACTATTCTATCAGCTGTTACTGAGTCAACAATATTTTCAGCTAATTCTTCATTCAAAGCTAAATGTTTAATTTGGATAGCGGGTCCAAAATTTGCCCACATATCTAAACCCCTATCTGCCGCATTTGTTACTCCAACGCGATATAATCTTGCAGGAGTTTTAAATGACGGATTTTCTGAATCTATGCTAATAACTTTTTTTGCAAATTCATTAAATTCTTTTAAAAGATCGATTTTATTCAAATCAAGCGCAACTTCGACAGTTATCTTTAATTCTTCAACTAAAACTGAAAACAGAGAATATACAATGGTCTCGTATATTTTATCTATACTTCTTCTTAACCCAGGTTCAGCCCAAAAAAGATTTAAGAAATCAACAAGATTAAAAGTTTCTCTTGACGATTTCTTACAATAGGACAAACCATGTATCATTTGAGTTTGTCTTACAGAAAAATTTTTATATATGTATGCTTCGACTATACCTGATTTTTCTCTATTTTCTTTGGCTAGAATATGTAAAATATTTGGAGGTGTAGCATTTTTATTAAAAACATCATCTTGGTAACGGGCTGATGAAGTGCTAGACCTCCCTATAAATTTATTACTAATATCATCTCTCCATTTTCTTGAAGAACATCTGTAAGTTTCAAGGTCAAGGATATTAATATCTCTAAATATTCTGTCACGATAAAGTATTTCAGCTATTTGTATAGGTTTGTATAAGTGTACCCTTGATTTTTTTATAACTTTATCAAGCGCATCTTTTGCTTTTTTTAAATTCACCCTAAAAACTCCTTTAACTAAAACATAAAGAACATTGTTTGACCTCGTTTTGCCCAAATTCTCCTTGTTTCAAAGATATAATCATTTCTTTAGCTATTGCTTTTACTACAGGAACCGCAACACTATTACCAGCCTGTTTCCTTATTTGAGTATATGAAACAGGAATTTTAAAGGTATCAGGAAAGCCTTGAAATCTTAACAATTCTCTTGAAGAAGGTCTTCTTATTCCATTTATAAGCAAATAATTATAAGAAGCTTGAGCCCTAAGGGCACAAGAATAAGGTAACAAAGATATATTTCCGCTTTTATTTTCATGCCATACAGAAGGATAAAAAGGAATGACCTTACATTTTTCTTTTCTGCTTTCTCTAATGCTATCTGAAACGAACAAACTCTTATCTATTAATTCTTCTGGTTCAAGTACATCTTCAAGTTTAGGAACCACATTCAAAGGACAAGGAAATTTGAACTTTAAATTTTCCTTAAATCCAACAATAAAAGTTCTTTCTCTCTTCTGCGGAACTCCAAAATGAAGAGAGTTTAATATTGTTGAATGTGTATAATATCCTAATGCTTCTAAATGCTCAATAATAACTTTGAAAGTTCTGCCATTATCATGAGTGGTAAGTTGTTTTACATTTTCCAAAAGGAATGCTGTAGGTTTTTTTTCACGCAATATCATTTCTATATTGAAAAATAAAGTTCCTCTAGTGTCAGAAAACCCTTTTTTGTCCCCCATAACACTAAATGGCTGGCAAGGAAACCCTGCAAGTAAAATATCATGATTTGGAATTTTATTAGGAGAAATTTTTGTTATATCCCCTTTCGGTTTTTCTCCAAAATTAACTTCATAAGTTATTTGTGCACTTTTATCCCATTCAGATGCAAAAACAGAATAACCGCCTAAACTTTCAAACCCAATCCTTATTCCTCCTATTCCAGCAAATAAGTCAATAAAACTAAATGAATTCCAATTATTTTTATCAATATTATTACTCATATAGTAAGAAACACTTTTAATAATCAATATAAAATACATGTTTATTTATAACACAATTCTGTAAAAGTTAAAAAAATCTTTGTATTTTCTGTGCCTATTAGAATGGCTATGCACAACACGCAATCGGTCAATCCACACTGGTCAGATGCCGAACATCAACAATCACGCTTATTAAATCCCGCCTAATGCTTCGGCATTAAAAGTTGTAGCCAATCCCACCCCCAAGAACTCTCAAAAAATTACACACTTTTCTTCAACAAAAATCAAAAACACCTCAGAACCCAACAACCATGAGCGGAACAACTATTTCAATATGTGTAGTAACCCTCATTAAAACGCAAATGTCCTGCATCGGATTTTGAACGGACTGTATTTTGAGACAAAAATGCCCGAAGGTCATCCCTTCGGGCATCCTTGCTAAAACCTTATGTCTATTGAATCTTAAGATAACCTCTGGCTCCGTCAAACATAGCATTAAGCATGCCTGTGTTGTTGATAATGTCAATTCCGCCGAACATTAGGTACTGCTGCATGCGGGCCTGCCAGTAAGGATAAATTTCCTGCGGCTTGATTTCGAGAACAGACGCAACTGCTGAAAGATCGTTCCAATCAAGAGGAAGCGGCTTCGCGCCTCTCCATATGTCAACGATTTCAACTCTCTTTTGTCTCGGGAATCTTTTTAACATCTGAACGTTAGTGAGACCGAGCTTTTTCTGTCTGTCTTTCAGGAACTCAACTCCTGCATCTATAAGCTTCGGTTCTTCTGAAGGTCGGTACTCGGGAAACTCTTCGGGTTCAATGCCCATAACAACGGCAATTCTTTCCAGAGTAGTAGTTCTTGTCGAGAAAGCTATATTTTGGTCGATAAGGCTGTATATATAAGACAAAGTCACGCCAATCATTTCGGCGAAATCTCTTTTATGAAGTCCTGCTTCTTCAAGAAATCTAACCAGTCTTTCACTGCTATCGACGGATATAACCTGTGATTTTTGTTTTTCAGCAGTCATCGGAACAAGTTCCTCCCTTACTTAAACTATTATAATAATTGTTATCGTGTCATAAAATTATTATATAAACAATTCTGATTAATATAACATAAAATAATTTCTCGAACTATAATCTTTAGTATATTTTTAAAATAACTTTATAATTCATTGCTAAATTTAATCGGGGGTCTAATTATTTGATAATCATTGCGGGACTGGGCAATCCCGGAGAAAAATACGAAAATACCAGACATAATATTGGTTTTAAAGTTACCGGAATGCTCGCCGAAAAGTATAAAATTGACGGCAAGTATAATAAAAAGTTTAATTCAGTTATCGGCAAAGGATTTATTGCAGACACTGAAGCCTTAATAGTCCAGCCTCTGACTTATATGAATTTGTCTGGAGGAGCAATCGAGAAAATTTTGAGCTGGCACAACATCCCCCCTGAAAATCTCTTCGTTGTATTCGACGATATCAGTATTGAT
>CAZEDP010000145.1:0-4194 GCA_964511035.1 uncultured Gammaproteobacteria bacterium | reverse complement strand
GATGGGACTTATGCCTGTTTCCTTCGTCTCTTGCTTTCCGACCTGTTTCACAGGTTTATGGAGGTTATAATCAGGGCGAAAAATAACGGGTGCTCCGCTACTCAGCCTTACGGGGGGCAGGTTGGGGTTTGTGGAGGTGATATTAAATTGTTGTTATTAAGGGTGGGATGGTTTTTGGCATTGTTTATTGACCTTTTAGTTGTAGAAAGGACTTTGTCCTTTCAATTTTTTATTGTGTTTCGACATCTAAAGCTGCCGAAACATATAGAAAGAAAAAGTACCTTTAAAAAGGGGCTGTTGCTATTTTGCACTGACCTTGTGATCCCGTGTCGGGGCACGGGATGACGGAATGTTAAAGAGGGTTGAGATTCTTCGCTTACGCTCAGAATGACGATTTAGGGCTTTATGAGGTATTGAGATTGCAGCGCTTTGCCGCAATAACCATTTCAACCAATTTTCACAAATCCCTTAATACAACCCCTCAAGAATCACAAACCTCCCAAGGGGAACGACTTCGCAGTAGAACTTGAGAGAATCAATAAAACACTGATTTAAGCAAAATCCGCCGGAGAGATAAACCTTTTCGGGGCGTTTGGCAAAATTCCATGTGTTGTAAGCTATGCCGTGCAAGTACTGAGCAATTGCAATTTCGGGAGATACCTTATTCGCTATCGCATCCATAATCTTTTCCATGGCAAACACACCGCAGGTTACGGGTATTTTTTCTTTAAGCGCTTTAAGCTTTTTCGGATTAACTCCGTAAAATTTGCAGAGCATCTCTGCCGTTGCACCTGTGGCGCTTCCGCAGGTTGCGTTCCAATCAAGGTCTTTATATTTTCCGTTTTCAAATCTTACCCATTTAATATCCCTGCTCCCGATATCAACAATAACAGCATTTTCGGGGTTATTCAGCAATTTTTTGGCTCCGTAAGCAAGCGCGACAACTTCGTTTTCATAATCATCGGGTTTCTTTATAAAATTTTTGGACATATGCCCCGTGCCGACATCAAACTTAAGATTTAGAGTATTCAAAATAGCAGTAGGGAAAAGATACAGAGCCCCGCTGAATACTCTGCCGTCTTTATCCGTAAAGCTCGTCGGTGAATTTTTAACTCTGTATTCGTCTAATGCTTCTTTGATATGGGCTTTTAAAGAACTTTTTTCGTCAAAAAGCTCTAAAACCTTACACCAGCTTGTTCCGGCATCAATAAAAAGTTTCCGCATAAACTAACCCAGCCTCAAAAATGCGGTTATTTTTGCCTTGACGGAATTGGAAGCTAAATCATCCGCATCCGCGTACATGCCGTCGTATTTTTTGGCAAGATATTTAGCCAGCTGCATTTTTGAACAGAAAGTCTGAGCAAAAAATACCGTCGGAACGTGTTCGTCAACAAACATTTCCAGTTCTAAATCCGCCGGTCTTTGCGCTTCAACGCATCGAACCCATCCGTAAACATGTGTTTCGTCAGGGAAAAGTTCTAATATGCGGATATCATTCGGAGGCACTCCCCAGAATCCGAATTGAGGACTGCATTTTTCGGTTTTAATCTCTTTTTTTTGAATAATATTATCCATAATTGCCGTTACTTTTGTCTTAAGAGGAAGTCTGCTTTGTGAAATCGGCGTTTTTAGATTTGACTTACCGTAAGTTTCGTACTCTGTTTCAATAACATTAAAGCCCAAATCTTTTAAAATTTTTGCGGAAATTTTTGCGGAATTGCATTTTTCTTCGCCGACCGACGCAACAATCAGTTCCAGCCTGCTTTGCAAATGAAGGCTGTTGTCGATTATGTTTTTGATGATTTTGCAGTAAGCATCGGGAAGCAGGTCGCCGGCAGGCGCACCATAATTTATATCCAAATCAATTAAATCGTGATTCGGGTATTTAATTCTAATATTTTCTAAAACTTCAGGGTTTGGATAACCCCAAATTCCTATTAATTTTTTGTTTTTTTCTGCCATTTTTATTTTTTTTCGTAAATTCCAACGCGGTTTCTTCCGCTCTGTTTCGCATGATACAGCCCTTTGTCGGCAAATTCAATTAATTCCTGAGGGGATATTCCGTCCTCAGGATAGGTTGCCACTCCAAGACTTATTGTAACGTTTGTTTCCACTCCCTCGCCCAATACATATGTTTTGGCGGCAACTGTTCTGCAAATTCTCTCCGCGGCAATAATTGCTTCATTTTTGTTTGTTTTCTTCAAAATAATAACCATTTCCTCGCCGCCGTATCTTGCAACAACATCTGATGATTTGACCGATTTCTTAAGCAAATCCGCGGTTTTTCTTAAGACTTCGTCTCCTGCCTGATGACCGTAAGTGTCGTTGAACTTTTTGAAGAAGTCTATATCAACTATCAGCAATGAAAAAGGCTGGGGTTGTTTTTCGGATTTTTTTATCAAGTCCGCAAGGCTGTCTTGAAAGTATCTGTGGTTATATAAAGCCGTCAAACCGTCTGTTGTTGCGAGTTTGTATGTATGGTCGAAATCGCGTGATTTCAGCAAATATTTGTAAATGTACATTATTATTATTGATAATGCCACGGTTATGATTTCGTTGACCAAACCTATCCATATAAAATATTTTTGGAACAATATTCCCGCAAAAACTATATAAAATATGGTCGTTAAAAGAACAGCCAGAAGAGAACCCAATACAGACCGAATTCGCAGTACAAGTATGCCTGTTATTATGCTTAATATAATGCAGGTAAGAATATCGATTTTTTTGTTTATGGGTTTTACCGAACTTGCATCCAGAATATTATTCAGCGTCGTTGCCTGAACTTCAACACCCGGATATATTGAGCTGAGCGGAACGCTTTTGATGTCAAACATAGACGTCGCAGTCATGCCAACGAATACAATTTTATTCTTAAAGGTCCCTTTCGGCAGTACCGGAGCCATGCCTTGCTTTTGATTTTCATAAGAGCGTATTACATCTCCAAATGAAATATACTCAAAAGTTTTTTGCGGTCCGTACCAGTTGAGTATCATTGTACCGTCATTATTAACAGAAATGGTTCTTTGGCCGATTTTTAAAGTGTTATTTTCTGCAAAAGTAAGTGATTTTATGCCGGCTTTTTCATGTTTGTTAATATATGCCAGAGCGGCTTTGAAGCCCAGATAAGGGTAAAAATCGCCCTGATACTTAAGAACAAGAGGAACTTTTCTGATGATGCCGTCTTTGCTCCTGACTATATTCGTAAAACCTATATTGTCCGTCGAGGAAATAATTTCGGGAAGAATTAGCTGGCAATCGTCAAATTCATAATTTGAAAAATCATATTTCTTACTCTGTAATTTAGTATTCAGTTTCAGTCCGTCAGGAAGTTTGGGCGGTTTTTTAGTTTGAGTATTGGTAAAATTCATTGCCGTAAAAACATTGTCATTACTGCTTATTGTTTTTGCCAGTTCAATATCCTGCTTTTTATTGTTTTTTTGATAGCCCACGAACATTAAGTCAAATATTATTGAATCAACATTATCTTTTTCCAGATAATTTATTGCCTTAGCATAAATATCGCGTGTCAGCGGCCAAATTCCATAGTCATTCTGGAGCGTCTCGAGACTCGCATCGTCTATTGCCAAAATTATGATGTCAGAGTTGTGTTTTATCTTTCCGTTCGTCAAATTGTACCTTAAATCAAGGGTTTTATGCTCCATGACTTCAAAAAAGTTATTCTGGTCAACAAATTTGATTATGAACCAGAGCGATAAAACCGTTATCGCCATCAGCATAAAATAAAGCAAGTATTTACCCGCTTTGGCTTTTAAGAAAGTTTTTATTTTATTGTTTCGCATTTAGTAAATTTTATTGCCGCTCAGCTTTATATTGTTTTCAAAAACAATAATATTACTTTCGGAACAAAAAATTAAGCTTTTTAACTTTTCCGATAAAAATTCAAGCCGTTCCGGATTATTTAAAAATTGTAAAAGACATTCCTCGTTTAAGTTCATGTATAGATTCCATTCTTAAAAAAGCATTCTCTAAAAATTAGTTTGCCATATTTTCCCTGTCCATAACATCATCCATAGGGTGAATTTACTTGGATAATAAGGGTTTAAACCATCATACGAATGTATGATGCAGATATTGCAGGATAATATAAACAAAGTATTAAGTACGTAAAGCTTCCTCAATAGGAATATCTGTTGCTGTTGAAAAATTGCCACTGTGAATTAAGCTCAAATT
>CAZEDP010000144.1:3991-4204 GCA_964511035.1 uncultured Gammaproteobacteria bacterium | reverse complement strand
ACTAAAACAAAAAAATCTGACGTAATCAGATTTTTTTATTTTTTGGCTAGTAATAGATAATGTATCCGTGTCATCCGATAATAAGTAATCATGGCGGTGTACTCGCGTTAAGTACCCAGACAATACAATAACCTTAGAGCTTATTCAACAGCTTGTCCGATAGCGATTTTGAGGTAAGTGAGTCGCGGTCTTAAATTTAAATGACCAGGATTA
>CAZEDP010000144.1:3292-3956 GCA_964511035.1 uncultured Gammaproteobacteria bacterium | reverse complement strand
GACAAATGAGACACTAAAACGATATATTAAAACAGTATCAATCCAACAAAATTTTAAATAAAGTAAAAGAGGATATTGGCCTAGGCCTCACCTCTTTTAAAAACGATCAAACGATATGGATCATGTCGCGGGCGCCAGATGGCGGATTTGTGATCATCTCCATTTTTGCTTCGAGAACATTGGCTATGACCTTGTACAAAGTCACTTCTTCGATAAGACTGATAACAAAATCATCTGACTTTCCGCTTTCCTGGCTCTGGGAATATCGATCAAACAATTCAACTTTGATTTTTGAGCCCATCTTCATGATGATCGATAGCATACCGAGGTCATCCCAGTCAACGCAATGAAAAGCCTTGGCATAAGGCAGATCTGAAGGACGTTTATATTCGGGATGTTTTGCATTCATCTCAATACAGTCTTTCAGAAATAAATCATATCCGGGAAGCCCTTTAAACTGGCCAAATGCTTTTTCAAACTCTTTCGAAAATTCCTGATTTACTTGATTCATTCGTATTTCCTCCTTTTTTTATTCTAAAACTAGAACATTTTAGTATAACATAAATGTCATTTTATGTCAACATTTTTAAATATTTTTGCCTTGCCTGTATCCTTATTATATACAACATTATCATGTCTTTTTGTCGTTAATGACATGTAATTA
>CAZEDP010000144.1:2672-3282 GCA_964511035.1 uncultured Gammaproteobacteria bacterium | reverse complement strand
TGATTTTAACCCCCTTCCGGAATATTCAAGGGTTCTATACAAATAACCAAGGAACGAACCAGCATAGCGAAAACGCCGAATACAGTTTTCTATATTCATATGAATCAGATCATTATACCCTTTCCAGCGAGGTAGTTTTGCTTCTTCAATCCATTGATCAACAAGATAGCTAATAAGTGTTATTATTTTTTGTTTAGCAAGTAGGTTGCCTTTCTGCGCTATCCTCACTAACCGGATGCTAATCCAATCACAAACTTGCTTATCATTCTTATTTGCTTGAGTAATAAAAGTATACAGCTTGTCTTCGTATTTTTTTATAATTCTTTCCAACTCAAAATAATTCTTATAATTCCTAACCGGTAATCGGCTCATTCTTACTCCTTTCATCCATTTTCTCTGCCAGTCATGATCCAAGCCAGAAACAATTCTATCCCAATCCGGCTGGTCGAATTCGGTTTTGATATTTTCAATTATATAAAAATAGGTCGTGCGCAAATTTCTTTTTATCCATAGCGGATTAAATGATGTAGGCTGTTTTCTTATTAATGAACGGTTGATATTCTTAATTGCCTTGTCTAAATTCATAAAAAACTTAAATATTGAATGATTT
>CAZEDP010000144.1:0-2662 GCA_964511035.1 uncultured Gammaproteobacteria bacterium | reverse complement strand
ATTACAATTAAAAGACGATTTTTAATAGCACATTTTTACTTTAATATTAGCCTAATAGTGATGAATTATTTATTATATATGTTATACTTAAAATATAGAGCAGTAAGAACAAACGAACATTAACATTTCATTTTTTATTTGTATGGCAATTAACTAAAAATTAATTGCTAAAAATCAATAATAGAAAACAAAACCCCAAAAAAACGAACAATAATTATTGATGATTTATTTTGTATCATTTATTTGATAATTATTAATTTCGGTATGGGGCTTTTTTGTATTCAAAAAGTGCAAGACCGATAACCTAAATCTATGCAAAAAGAAGATTTAAAAGTGCAGTATGTGCCGATTAATGATTTGAAACCGGCGGCATACAATCCCAGAACCTGGGACAAAGATGCTGTGAGCCAGCTCAAAGAAAGTTTAACACGATTCGGTCTGGTCGATCCGTTCGTAGTCAACTCTGCACCGGGCAGAGAGAATATAATTATCGGCGGTCATTTCCGCTGGGCAGTCGCCAAAGAATTGGGTTTTATCGCTGTTCCGGTTTGTTATGTTAACATTCCTGATCTGGAAAAAGAAAAAGAATTAAATATTCGCTTGAATAAAAATTTGGGTGAATTTGATTTAAAACTATTGGCTGAATTTGATGAAACTTTTTTAAGCGACATCGGATTTAGCAGCGATGATTTGGATAAGATATTTGAAGTAGAAGAAAATCCGGAAAAATTTGATCTGCAAAAAGAATTGGAGAAAATGAATATTCAAAATATTGAAGTGCAAAAGGGCGATATCTATGAATTAAATGGCAGCCGGTTAATGTGCGGCGATTCAACTATTGAGGCTGATGTTTTAAAACTGATGGGCGGGGAAAAGGCTGATATGTGTTGTACCGATGAACCTTACATCTTGGATTATTTGCATGGCAAAAAAAAGAACGGCAAACCCACCGAAGGCTTTGGCTTAAAACGGGACCGTAAATATTTAGAGACTGATAGTCTGCCGGATAATTTTATTGAACTCTGGATGGACAATGTCAAGAAAGTGGCTAAGGATAATTTCTCTATCATCTCTTATGAGTGCTGGAAAAATATGCCGCTGATGTGGGCGGAAATGGCTAAGCGCTGGAAAGTGCGCAATATGATTATCTGGCATTTACCAAACCGGGTACAAGGCTTTGCCTCTAAGTATAAATTCTTTAATAAATATGATTTTGCCATGCTCGGCACTGGAGGCGAATTTAGTTTAAATGATGAGCCGGAAAATGATGAATTATTACAGAACGAGTATGAAGGCGCTTTGTTTGCCACTTCGGGAAAACCGCATTGGGAACCGTATGAAAAAGGTAAAAAATACTGTCCGACTGATTTTATCGAATATATCGCCTCGGATGAAAAATCTTCCGGACAAGGTATTATCTTTGGAACCAAGCCGGTAGAAATACTTATTCCTTATATCAAAGTACTAACCAAACGTGATGATTTAATTATCGAACCTTTCGGAGGTAGCGGATCTACGCTAATAGCTGCTGTCAGAATGAATCGGCGTTGTTATCTGATGGAGAAGTCCCCTGTTTATGCGCAGGTGATCTTAAAACGCTGGGAAAATTTAACCGGAGTAAAGCCGACTAAATTAATTTTAGCAGATAGTGAAAATAAAAAAGAAGACAATAATGTAGAAGCTGATACTGACTTAAAATTATGCGGGGAAAATTTGCCAGATTAAAATTCATTCAAATTCTGGAAGATACCCCTTTTATTTCCTACGCCGCTAAAAAGTCGGGTATTGCCAAAGCCACTATATACCGCTGGATGAAAAGCGATACTGATTTTCGAATTGCGGTTAATAATGCCCTAGAAAATGGACGGCGCCATCTCTGCGATATTGCGGAGATGGCGCTGGTGGAAAAAATAAAAGATAAGGAGATGGGGGCGATCAAATTTTATTTGCAGAATAACAACGACAGATATATGCCGAAGCGGACATTGTTCGTTTTGCCGGAGGCGGTTAAAAAGAAGTTAAAAATCGGGCAGACCTGCAAGGCATGCGGTGCTACGAAAGCCCCGGATATGAGTTACAAAGAATTAAGACAACATGTAATAGATACCTCCGCAAGTTTAGGGTTTAAAATTATAGACGAAGAAAAAGATATGTTTCTTGATTCTGACGAACAAGAACTTAAACGGCCTCAAGTTTGCAAAATTTGCGGCGCTAACAAATATGCTCGTCTTACTGATGAAGAATTGGCAGAACAATTAAAAGAGTTAGAAGATATGGAAAAAGAAGAATAAAATTCCCAAATAATTTAATAAACTCCAACAACATTAACACGGTTTTTACTTCTCAAACTGACTCTTTTATAGCTTTGATAATTGCATCAGTTTTGGGAGCCCATGCCTGGATAGAAAAAATAGTTCTTTCTGATTCCGGACCAATATCTAAGCCGATTTTTCTTAGTGCTAGATTTAGTTTATCTAAATTTTTAATATTATCCTGATTGGCATCTCGTTTAGGATACTCGGTGGAAATTCTCATTTCTCCATCGGAATAAATCACAAACAGCGGCCGGTTACCCAACATACTGAACTTGGCAGAAAATGAACTTTTGGTAACTCCTGTGCCCCAATGTATATCTGCTTTTGCCTCTTCAATGGCCGAATAT
>CAZEDP010000143.1:0-4220 GCA_964511035.1 uncultured Gammaproteobacteria bacterium | reverse complement strand
TGGTAAGTCAAGCACGGTAGGTAAAGATGATATTTCAGGGTTCGGATAAATTACATCTCCAAATCCAATATCTATTTGAATGTTAACTTTGGCTGTATCTAATGTTCCTTGAAATTTTGTTCGAATTCCTCAATGTACATCTTTGCGCTTACTATTCTTTGGATTTCGCTTCGTTTATAAGAGATTTAATTTGATTGTAAACCTGCTCAGGATTTTCGATATTATTGACTGCAAGCCCGCTTGTACTTTCTGTCCCCGATGCGTTGTAAACCACAACCGAGCCTATATTATACATTTGCTGAAAAGGTCCTTTTTTGAGGCTTACTTCAAGTATATTTTTATATCTAAGTGATCTCTCCCTTTTGCCAAAAATATTTTCAGCAATGACAAGTTCGTCAGGATAAAGAATATATTCGGTGTTTTCATATTTTTTTTGCTCAAATATAACCGAGCCGAACTGAACTCCGAAAAAAAACAGTACGCCCGGAATTACAAAAGGCAGATAAGGCGGAAGATAAGTCAAATCAATGCCAATCTCTTTCAGCCCCATTGCTCCCAAGAATATAAAACCTCCGAAAAATCCCGCTCCCCAAACTGTCATAAACAAAGTCAGAGGTATTCTCGTTAAAAAAGCCGGTAAAAATAAAAATCGCGGCTTCAAAACCATTACAGGCTCTCGTGAATATTCGTTTGTCATGTTTTGAATCTCTCTATCAATCAATTATTTTGAATTATATTATTTTTTTTGTTTATTGTCGTCATATTGGTATTGGAGCAATAAAATTATGAATACAAAAACAGAGCCCTAAGGCTCTGTTTTTGGTTATCTTGCCTATTTCTAGTAAGATCTTGAATAGCAGCTCTTACAAAGCACAGGTCTGTCGCCTGACGGTTTGAAAGGCACTTGGCACTCGCAACCACAGTTTGAGCAAACTGCATCATGCAGTCTTTTTTGCTGATATCCGCCGCCGCCGCCTCTACTGCTGCCTTTTCTTGCATTACGGCAAGGTTTGCATCTCTTTGGCTGATTTACAAGCCCTTTTGACGCATAAAATTCTTGTTCGCTGATTGTGAATTCAAAATCACAACCACAGTCTGCGCATTGTAAAATGATGTCTTCCATAGCCATGTAACTGGACTCCTTTTGTAGTCGATAGGTTTTGAAGGCTTCTGTGCTATTCATAGTCAACTAGAGTTTACTTCAAAAACTTATCTGGGTTGTGTAACTCCCTCTTGCGAGGGCTTAGTCAATATTTTACGAGTCGTACACTCATATACAATATTAACAATTAAAATACATTATCTACTAAATCATCTTGAATTACAAGAACCAAACCTTATAAACAATGCAATATAATTTTAAAAACACAAAATAATTGTACAGGCGCAGGTTATAAATTAGTTGCATAATGTATCAATAATGAAATATTTCATCCATCTTCTCTGCCTTTTTTGCAAATAATCTACCGGACAAAGCGCCCTAATTTTTGAACAAAATTGTTATATCCGGTCAAATCAACTGCTAATATTTCATTTTTAAAATAATCTGTGAGCGCGTCAACAAAAAGCACTATGCCGAGCATCTCGAAAGTTTCTTCAAAAGTTGTAATTACCGCATATGTAAGGTTGTGTTTTCCGTAAAGAAAATAATAGTGACCGCCCAAAACCTCCAAACCTGCGGCGCCCATAACATAAAGACTTCCGGCTATTACGAATCTATTTCGTACTGAGGGCTCAAGTGTCGACAGAAATTTTATATTAATAATTAAAAATGCCAAGGCAAAAGCTATTCCTGCCAGAATCCATGCAAAGTACAAATAATCCGTAACGTGCAAAAAATTTTTTATCGGAATGCTCAATTTTTCATGAATTCCGCGTATTTCATCAAATGCCAGATATATAAAAACCACCCCCATAATCAGCCAGTTATATTTATATGAGCCGTTCGTTTTCTTTTTTATATATGCAATTGAACATAGCAAAATGCCGCTGAATGACATTGCAAGGAATTGATAGAGAGTGGGCAGATTGGATTCTTTGTCTAGGTTTACAAATTTTGCCCATGCTAACTTGGAACTGACATTAAAACCATAATGAGAGATAAGGGCAATTAAATGTAAAATAATCAGAAAAAGTACAAAACAGAGCATGTTGTCAGCTATTTTGTTATTGAAGCCTATATGGAAATTCTTTTTCGTCAGCATTATCATGTGCTTTTCCAGAATAACTACAAATCCCTTTATTAATTTAAATATAAAGAAGTGAAAAATGGAAGACAGAAATTTGGTTGAAAATAAAAGTGTTTTTAACTATTGTTGCTCATTTGCTGCTTTATATGTTTGTAACTCTTTTGCTAAGCAAGAATCTTTATTGATTTGAAAAGCTGTATTCCATAGATTTATTTGCATATCATTACCTCTTGGGGGATAAATACTTTCAACTTCATCAAAAAGTTTTTCTTTTTTTAGAATATCAATGATACTTTGAGTGTTCTCTACTATTTTTAAGGAACAATAATCTTTTCGTTTGATTATTTTTTTTGCAATAATTTCATTAATTTTTGATGATAGAAAATCTCCATCAATTATTGCATCCACTGCATTATATAAGGGGATATTGTCAGATTGTTCTAATAAATCTAATATTTTTTCATTTCTTTTTTTTTCGTTAATTTCTTTTAAAATTTCTATATATGTTTTTGAACTTTCAAGAGCTAATACATATAAATAGTCGCTATTTATTATTAATTCTCTTCCTTTTTGAAAATCATCAGTTGTACTATTTTTATGTTCAATAAAAAGATAATAGGCTAAAGGACTTAACAACTCACGGCAATCACTTAATGGTTGTTTATAATAGACATTAATAAAATCACAAATCTTCTTCATATGTTCAAAAGGCATAGGCTTCCACTTCAAAATGGTATGATACCCAATCCAGCTAAGTTCTCCTCTGATATATCTATCAAGAGCTTTATCTAAATCTTGGTTTTCCCATTCTTGGAACTTATTTGTTATAAAATCATCAATTCTTGCTATGTTGTCTTTTAGTTCTTTCTCGATATCTTTTGATTTCTTAGCTGTCCAGAGAGGTACAGCTATTCCAAATACAGCAACTATGAGTGTCAAAATACCTATTAATAAGGTCATTGCACTATATAATTCTGTAATGTGTTGATTTTGATATGTAATAGTATCTTTTGCAATGCCTATTTGACTTTTTAATTCATTATTTTGAACTGCCAGCTGATATTGCTCTAGTTCCTGATTAATTTGTTTTTCTATCTTATTCATAAAAGTCATTTTACTATAAAAATTTATTCAAACAGCTTCTAATTGAATATAGATGTATAGGTAAAGCACTTAAAAAGCTCCTTACGGAGCTGTAAATATGGGGCGAGTGATGGGACTTGAACCCACGAATGCCGGAACCACAATCCGGAGCCTTAACCACTTGGCTACACCCGCCATGCAATATTAAAGAGGGTTGATTGATATTTTAGAAAGCGGGCGACGAGGCTCGAACTCGCGACAACAAGCTTGGAAGGCTAGTACTCTACCAACTGAGTTACACCCGCACGGTGTTTGGGGAACTTAAACCTGACAGGGTTTAAGGGATTCGGGATGACTGGATTCGAACCAGCGGCCCCTTCGTCCCAAGCGAAGTGCGCTACCAAGCTGCGCTACATCCCGACAAGTTTTTTTGTCTAATAACAGTTTACATAACATTTTTTCCCTGTGTCAAGGGAAGATAAGTTTAAAAAATTTATATCGGTTTGGAATAATTTTTTAAAACCCAATATAGCCTGCATGACAATGAAACTGTTTCAAAAAAAATTTATAATGTAAGTGTGCGGTTAATTGGCGGAAAAGAGGTATGTATGGAATTTTATGTTAATGACATTATGTCTGAAGATGTAATTGCCGTGAAAGAATACCAGCCTATAAGAGACCTTATCAGGATTTTTGCGCAGCAGAATATTACCGGAGTGCCCGTAATCGACAAAGATGAATATATTGTCGGCGTGGTCAGCGCGTCAGATGTCCTGAAAAATGAGAACTCGCATACTTTTTATGTTGAACCGTTCCTGAAAAATTTCAGAAGAAATCTTTTTGAGAATGCCAAATTCCTTGACCGACCGATTTCGGAAATAATGACCAGAGACCTATACACAATCGGACCTGACGAAACTATTCACAAAATGGCAAGAATTATGTATG
>CAZEDP010000142.1:0-4259 GCA_964511035.1 uncultured Gammaproteobacteria bacterium | reverse complement strand
TTTTCAGCATTCAAAATCGAATTATTCCAGCCCCAAGAATCATAACTGTGCAGGGTATTTAGATACTGCTGCGTCAGATTGCCCGTAAAAGAAATACATTTTAGCTTAGAATTAAACAAACCGTTTATAAAATAAGGATATTTGGGAATTCGTTTTTCGACTTCCTTTTTAAACCTCGACGGGTTAATAAAAGTGCCTTCAACTCCGCAACCGGAGAGAATTTTTATTTGCTCGTTCGTCAGCATAAACTCCGGCGGAAGAAAATAGTTCGAAACATTATTGAATTCTTTTTCAACAGAGGCTTTGCCCAACATATAGTTTTTGAGAAAACCTTCCTTTGACCTTAAAAGTGAGATGTCATGCGAAAAAGGTCTTAATACAAGCTCGAAAATGTCCGGTCTTGAGTTAATCAGGCTGACAGTTTCGGGATTGAACCTCACCATATCCGCAATACAAGCACCTGTTAGTCCAAGAACAATCTTTTTGCCGGAGTTTGCATAAAGACTAAGCCAGCCGTGAAGATAGGAATTCTCCCCTCCGCTTAGAATTTCCAGCCACCTGGAAGATGAAAGGCATGATGCATCTGAATTTAAGTTGACAACATCAACCAGATACTTCATATGACCACCTTTTTGAAATTTTCGGATATTTGAATAAATTCTTCAAACTTAATTTCATCAACCGGAATACCCTTTGCTATTCTTTCTTTGAACTTTTCTTTTTCGGGGTCACCGGGTATCATAACCTTTTCAGAATGTTTATCAGCCGGCAAAGCTCTTATTTCATCAGCCATTGACTGCAAACGCTTTTTAAAGGCTTCAACCGGAAGGAATTTATTAATGTCTATAACGCAGAAGAAATGGCTCAAATAACGCCGCTCTTCAATCGGATGCCAGTACATTGTTTTTAGCTCTTTGGCGGCAGGACCTTCAGCCAGTATTGCGCAAATTATCTCGACAACCATTGCCAGTCCGTAACCTTTATACAGACCTATCGGGCTTAGGCTCCTAGCCAAATGCGGATTTTCAACAGTTTCGCCGTTTTCGTCAAATCCCCAGCCGAGAGGAAGAGGCTTGTTAAGTCTTTTATGATTTTCTATCTTGTTCCATGCCACAAGTGACGTTGCCATATCAAGACAAAAAGGACTTTCATCCTGCATCGGCGCGCTGAAACATATCGGATTGGTGCCAAAGAACTTTTCCGTACTGCCGAATGCCTTTACAAGCGAGTCTGCATTAGTAAAGGAAAGCCCTATAAAATCTTTTTCCGAAGCCTGAAGAGCAAAATATGCCGCAGCACCGAAATGCGACGAATTTTTAACGTTTACTGCTCCTATACCGGTTCTTAGAGCTTTTTCAAGGGCGATTTTAACTGCAACAGAACCTGCATGATGTCCGTATGCACTGTCAGCATCCAGTTGGGCAGTTGATTCCGCTTCTTTTATTATTTTTATATCAGGTTGTTTATTTATTCTGCCTGATTTCAACGCCCTCATATAATGCGGAAAGAGATTAATCCCGTGAGAATCAACTCCTCTTAACGAGGTCTGTACGAGAGATTCAGGCAGATGATAACACGCATCTTCGCACGCGCCGTGTTCTCTAAGTGTTTCAGACATTAAACCTTTTAAAATCGAACTCTCTAATAAAATCATTTAAACACCAAACTCCATTAGATATATATTAAATGAAAATTCATATATTTAAAAACAATTTTCCTCAAATTATTACTGTCCCTTTACCTCTACCCACTGCGAAGCCTTCTCAAGACTTTCATTTACTGCATCAATTACGGCAGTCGAGATCAGCGACTGTTTGAACGACGGACGTTTGTCTTCAAGCTCGGCAGGTGAAATTTTGCCGCTCCTTATATCCTGAACATCTTTAACAAACCTCCCAACGCTCTTTAGAGCATAACCGCCATATTGCAGGTTCCCATCTTCGTCGGGCAAATACTCTGAAAAATAAGGATTTACCGCCTGTATTCCCGTTGTTTCGCTGACCAGTTCAATTCCCCTGTTTTTCTGATCACATTCTATTCGGCCTTTTGTGCCGATTACTTTATACTTCTGGTCAGACATTGCGCTTGTGCAATCGGGATCTATCCAGTTTGTATTGAATGACGAAATGAACTTTTCGCAGGTATTTTCAGGGTTTTGCCATTCTATAAGGGCATGTACAGAGTCAAAAGTGTTTATGCCGCTCTCTTTTAAAATACCGTTTGTCCCGTATGCCAGAGCTTTTATAGGTTTAAATCCCGTCAGGAAATAAATTAAATCAACGTAATGCACGCCCAAATATTGAAAAATATTTGATTTTTCAGACCACTGTTTAAAGGTTTTCATCGGTATGCTTATTTTTTGGCTGTAATCTACGGTAAAGTAATCAATCTTGCCGATTTTGTTATCTTTAAGAGCTTTTTTAATTGAAAGATTCGTTTCATCCCAACGTTTATGGAACTCAACGGCGCCGTAAAGATTTTTCTTTCGTTGAATTTCAATCAGCTCGACCGCCTCTTTAGCTGTTGGCGTGAGCGGTTTAACGACAAGGCAGTGAATATTTTCTTCAAGCAGGGCTTTTGTATATTCAAAATGCAAATCATCGGGAATGCTGACTATTGCGCAGTCAAAAGCACTTTCCGAGCATATTTTTTTGAGATTTTCGATATAATTGTCACCGAGCGCAGATGTTTGAGCCTGTAAATCCGACTTAATTGCGGTATTTATTCTTTTCAGAGCTTGCGAAACATCTTCAAAAACGCTTTTGCCTCTGGATACAACCGTTAAATCAACCGGCATTGTTTTTGAAATTTGCGCCATGCAGGATAAAAGAGTCCCTATGCCACTGTTATTTCTTCCCGTTACGTACATTCCTGAGCCGACAATTAATATTTTCATATCTGTTTCCCTTAATCTTTATTCCAAAAAACTGCACTCCGAAGCTCATGAGCTTTCAAAAACTCATCGCTTATATCAAACAGCTTCAGTGTCTGAGTATCAAAACCTACCTTAATATTCTTGTCTATAATTTTACCCTTATTCTCAACAATTTTTGACTTTAAATCACTCGCCGATCTGACGAAAATTTTTCTCCAATAATCGTCAAAAGTATTGTAATTTATGTATCCTTCAACATTAGAATCTGCAAAGACAATCTTTTCAGGGTTTAATGACGCCCCCCACTCTAGGAAAAGTCCTGCTTCATGGATATTTGAAGGACCAACCAGATATTTCAAAAATATTCTTATGTTTCTTTTATCAAGTTCTTGCGCAAAGGCCTTTGTTTTGTCTAAATCCAGCCCCATAATTGTTTTATAGGTTTCATTTTGAAAGCCCACAACGGAAAAAGTTATCCTGTCAAATATCTTCTCGACCCTGTCGGCTAAATCCAAGCCGACATTGCCGTTTGATACAATAGAAAATTTAATTTCGGGATATTTTTCTTTAATTTGTTCAATCCAGTTTAAAGAATCCTTTTGAATCAATATCTCTCCGCCCTGGACAAGGATTTCTTCAGGTTTCGAAAACTCTACAATCTTTGTCAGTGCATCATAATAATCATATTTACCTTTCCATTCCGGTGCTTTGACACAGCACATGGCGCACTTTGCCTGACAAAGCAGTGACATTTCGAGATTTAAAAGTTTATAACTTTTAACATCACCTGTTTGAGCCTTTCTTAGTTTATAAGCATCACAGGAACATTCGCCGTTATAGTTTTCGAGTTTTTGAAACAAATCTTTATCTTCAATATGTCCGATTCTAAGGTCTTCTCTTCCCCAGATACGGCAGCATGGGTAAACATCGCCCTTGCTTGTGACAAAAAGCTCCTGAAAATGGCACGGCTTAATGATTTTGCACTGAGTACAGTCGGTTTTTGTTTCTTCCTTTTTAGGATTTATCAGCTTTAAAATTAAGCTTTTTAAAAAATTTTTGCTCATTTATTTTTTCCCTGCGTAAAATACGCTCCAATTTTCTCTAAAACCTCCGAGATTATCAATCGGAGGGATGTCTTTATCCTCAAAATAGCCCCCCTTGATGTTTTCTCTTCTTCTTCCCACATCATAACCGCAGTTGATTTTTTCAAGATGATTTCTTTTGGAGAAAAGATATTCCAAAGCATCATCTGTGTATCTGTAATAGTCATAAGGCACAGGATGATATCTCCAACTAAAGACAGTATGCACAAGGCATAAACCGGCAGGTTTTAACAGTTTAACAACATTGTCGGCGGCAGTCAGAGGATCGCAAAAATGCTCAA
>CAZEDP010000141.1:0-4293 GCA_964511035.1 uncultured Gammaproteobacteria bacterium | reverse complement strand
GTTCATGAATATATCTCCATAATTTTATTCTTCTTAAGAATAAAGTTTGAACAATATAAAAATTGACAGTCATGACAATAAATTATTAAAAAATCGTTACAAATTTATTTTGTAATTTAGCCTGTTTTCAAAATTCCGCATCAAAAAAGCCCCCTTGCGGAGGCTTTTAAAATCTGAACAAAACTCTTTAGTTGAAAGAAGTAATTAATTGTTTTACTTCATAAGCTTTTGCTCTGACATAATCGTTCGGCCCGTTAACGCTTGTATCATCAAGCAGTCTGATGGCTTCGCTCTTGTCAGACAAATTCCTTAATGAATCGACAACGGCTTCGACGACGCCCGGATTCATGTCGTAAAGACCTTTTCCTTCTCTGGTAAGGATGATCTTTAAAGAATCTTCACTGTTCCTGTTTACTAAAGCTCTTGCTGTTACCTGTCTTACGAAATCGTCGGAACAATTTGTACCTACGTCTTCAAGCACTCTAACGGCAGTTTCATCCGCATGTCTGCCTAAAGTTTCAATGATTTGGGAAATTTCACGCATTTGGTTCCCTCCTTTCTTATGTTGTCTCTAACTTACTAATCTTGTATCTAAGTCTTGTTTCAAGGTCTGAAACCGGTTTGTTGTCATAAAAATTCGGATTTACCAAAGAAGCTACCGATGAATAATAGTCATTAAATGTTTCTTTGAATTTGTTTGTTCCCGAAACAAATGCTTGAGGAACTGCATTTAGCCTTGATCCGAATGAGACAAACGCCGATTTGATACCTTGAGATACATCCATATTTAAAACGCTTAGTGTGTTTGCAAACTTTTTAAGCTGCGACGGCGCGGGTTCTTCCTGCTTTTGTTTGCTGACAATTTGCTGGAAAATATCCGCAGTTAGGTTTCCCTGCTTAAAGCTCAATCCGAACGGATTGTGATGTAATGTCTTATCTTCGAGTTTCCCTTGTTTTAGGTTTTGAAGGAAACTTGGGCTGTTGGTCTTAAAAACAACTTTCACTTTTTCTCTTCCTTTCAAATCAATGTTAGTCAACATTTACATATAAGATAAATTACCATATTTAAAAAAATAAAAATCCTCTATATAATTTACTGTATAAATTATAAAAACAAACACTAGAATCCGCTCTGCTAAAGGTTATTCAAATCAGAATTAAAATAAGATTGAAAAATATTTATAAAAAAGTTTCCTGATATAATAGTTTTATTTACTAAATATTTCAATAAATCGCTGAAGGACGGAAGTATGAAAAGTTTAAAAGCATTATTATTAATAGTGTTTATACATATGATTTTTTTGAACACTTTACCGGCAACCGCTGAGCAGACTAGAGGACCTCTTATCACAATGTTCAATAAAATTGCGGCTGAAGATAAAAATCAGAATATCCCCCGCAGAGTTTATAAAAAATTTACACCTTATAAAGTAATTGTTTCCAATTCAGGTGAAAGCGAAGCCGAATTCAGCTATAACAGTACAACTGTTATTTTTTCCGACGGAACCGAAGCACCTGCCGGCGGCGAAAAAGATGTTTTTAACAGCACAAAAGTTCCTGTCCTAAAAAGGGCATTAATAGTAGGAATACCTGTAACGGCTTTATCACTGGGGTTTTTAACCATACCTGTTGTAGGAACGCTTTATGCTCTTGATGTTGATGCAAACAATACATATAAAAAACAGTTAAGCGCGCTTTATTTTGATAAAGCGGTTTTAAAACCGTCCGAAGAAAAAACTTATTATATTTTTCTGCCTAAAAAAAGTTCCGATGTTAAGGATATTTATATTAAACAGAATTAGCTGATTTATTCATATATACAGGCTTTATGATAATATTAAATTCCGGCAGTTGTTTAGTCATAATATCTGCCAACTTTTGAACCGCATTTTTTTCTGTCCTGCCGATAACAGACAGATTGAACAAAACGCAGTTCGCAATAAATAAGCTGTTTTTTACGGTAATTACCGCAGGATACTCAATAGTCTTTTTGTTCAACAACATATCCCTTTCAAAAATGATGAGTATTAATTTAATCGGCATTTTTGAAGTTAACTTTAGTAGTCTATTTATAGGATATTTACGATTGTATGTTTAAAATTCCAAACAATTAAAAATCGCACCTGTTAATCAGGTGCGATTTAATTAATGAATTAGATGATTAATTATCTGCTGTACAGCGGTTGAAGTTCCGGTTGATGCTGAGGCAGTTTACCCTGCTCAATCGGAGTGAATGCACGATAATCAATTACAGGGAACGGATTATCGACTGCTTCAAGAGAAGCCAGATAATCATTATCAATTATTTTGTTTTCTATCATTCCTGCAAGTTTCTCGAAGTTCTCCTGATGTTTTCTGAACCTTTCGACTGCATAATCACGTGCCTGCCATGTGGTAATCAGGAACGGCCAGTCACTGCTCTCTAAAAGAAGCAGTTCTCTTGCAAGCTGATTTAAAGCTCTATGAAGAGTTTTATCTTTTGGCACTGCTGAATAACCGGCTACGATATTTTGCATTCTCTTTTCTGCCGAGTGGATAACAGGCCACATCCATTCTGTCTGATGGTTTCTCCATACCCAGAAATGGCCGCCCTGTCCCCAGGAGCTTTCCGGAAGCGAAACGGCTGACGTCGGCGGATATTTATCAAGATATTCGCTTGCGGTCATTCTTTCAACTTCAGGCATGAATTTATTAAATCTGATAATTATCTGCTTAATGAATTCCATACCTTCAAACCACCAGTGACCGAAGAGTTCGCTGTCAAACGAAACCATTACAAGACCGTTTTTGCCTGTGGCGAGTCTGTAATCGTTCAAAAGGTGATAAACGAGAGTGGTATAGTGGTCGGCATTTTCATTAATCCTTGACATGGCAAGTACCGGATCATAAAGCATCTTATCACCTAAATCCGTACTCGGGCTGGTTATTCTCCAATAATTCATACCGGAGTTATCGTCTTTTTTGTGGAACTCTCGATAGCATCCGTCACCGGGATAACCGTCGGCAGCCGACCATACCTGGAAGCCTGCTCTGTCGTTTCTTCCCATAACGGCTACCTGAGCATCAGGCATCCAATATGCTTCAAATGTAGTCAAACCTGTTGCCGGTCTCGGCGGAAGCGGAATATATTCAATATTTCCGTAAACACCGATAGAACGTCTGCTTCCTACTGAAACGCCGCCTTCAATCTGGTGAGCTTCAACAAAGAAATATTCAATGCCGTTATTTTGAAGAGCGACTTCAACTGCCGGTCTCCAACTTATGCTTCCGTCAGGATTTTTAATTTCGTATGCAGGTCGATATGCGCACTCGGGGAGCCAAGCTCCTCTTGCTTTTTTACCGAATAATCTTTTATAGTTATCGGCTCCGACTTTAAACTGTCCGTTTAAAGAAGAGTCTGTTTCAAGCAAAGGTGAAAAACCATGCGTTGCTCCTGATGTTGTAATTTCAATACAACCGAGGTCCTGATATTTTTTGAAGTTGCCGATTAAATCTTTTTTGTATTTGTTTAAAAAGCTGTCTTTAATCATGCTGTACCAGTCAAAATAATATTTTGCAAGGTACTTTATGTGCTGTGAATGCGCTACGCTGTCATTCGGGTAGCGGTCTAAGTCTTCTGCGACTGCTTCGATTTTGGCATTAAGATATTTTTCAAAACCGTCTTTTAAGTACTCGTCATTGAGCTGTTCTGCAAGGATAGGAGTGATTCCTACCGTCAGTTTTGCCTTTATCCCTTCGTCATAAAGTTCGCTAATCATGTTCAAAAGCGGAATGTATGACTCGGCCATGCATTCGTAAAGGTTCTCTTCACCAAATGGCCACATACCGGCTTTTCTGTAGAAAGGCAGGTGGCTGTGAAGCATAAATACAAACGAACCGATTGTCATGTTTTTACCTCCGAGTTTTTACGGGTATTTTCTATGTTACTTTATTTTAAAAAAATTAAATCATGAAAAAAGTAAATAAAAAATATAAGTGTATGTAACCTAAGAGTAAATAAGCTGACATTCCATCCTTTTAAATCTTTTAAAAAGCCTTAAATTAAATAACTTAGCTCTTGTTTGTAGGACATATTTGTTTTATAAAAGCGTATGGATAAATAATCAGTTTAAAACTCTTTTTAAACCATGATTATACTTGCATAAACCGACAAAAAACTCAATAAAAAAAGATAAAAATAATATTAAGGAAATTTTGTTCCTATGAAAGAGATAATTGAAAAACTAAAGAACAAGGTAATTGTATCCTGTCAGGCAACCCCAGATGAGCCTTTTCACGAGGAAAAATGTTTTA
>CAZEDP010000140.1:0-4309 GCA_964511035.1 uncultured Gammaproteobacteria bacterium | reverse complement strand
CATTGCAAGCGAAAACATATATTCATAATTAGCAGGAGCAAGGTCAATTGCTCTTTCAAAATTCGGAAAAGCATCTTTGTACTTATTGAGCTTAACGAAACACAACCCTATTTTATGGAAACAATCAGGGTCTTCATTTCTGATTTCTGCAGCTTTTGCAAAATTAGCAATTGCTTCCACCTGTTCGTCTTTTGCTTCATATACAAGTCCCAGATTGAAAAAAGCGTCGTAATCCTTAGGGCTCAGTTCAATGGTCTTTTCGAATTCAACAACAGCTTTATCAAGGTCCCCTGTCTGAATATAAACAAGTCCTTTATTGTAAAAAGCCTGATGAAAAGAAGGATTTTCGGTTGTCACATTATTAAAAAGTCTGAGAGCTTCTTTATAATTTTTGTTGAAATACGCATCTATTCCTTTGTTATATTCAAGCTCATAAGGAGGGGCTTTTTTAATAAATCTTATATAGAGCAGAATTACAAGAAGAATAAGCAGAAAGCTCAAGTAGGAATAATATATAAATTCGTACATATCTCCTCCGTTGTTTAAAAAAGGAGAGGAAGGGATTCGAACCCTTGTGGCCGTGAAGCCCATTCGCTTTCGAGGCGACGCCGATAGACCAACTCTGGCACCTCTCCATAGAATAAATTTTATCCTCTATTCTTCATTTACTCAAGTAAGTTTAACATTCAATAAATTATTAATATTAAGAAATGTAAATAATATATACTAAATATATAAAATTAAAGCAATTTTTATATACTATTTGTTTTTAAGTATATATAGCATAGTAAATTTATCTAATTGGAATTTGAAACACAATTCAGGAATTTATAAATAGGAGAATTTTAGCATGACAGATTTATCAAACATGACGGCACTTTTTGACAATCTAAAGAAAACAGCAGCATCGAACAGTACAACAGGCAAATCAACCGGCGGAAATAACTATGTTGACGGCGGTGACGGAGACGACAGTATTTTTGTAAACGGAAATCAAAACGTGGTCAGAGGCGGAAACGATAATGACACGATATTCAGCACCGGCGATGAAAATACAATATTAGGCGATGCAGGCAATGATAACATTGTATCCAACGGAAACAAAAACACCGTAAGCGGCGGTGACGGAGACGACAACCTTGCAATAGTCGGCAATGAAAATAATGTTTACGGCAGAGCCGGCAAAGACAACATAGCGGTTGTCGGGGATTCCAACAAAGTTGACGGCGGAGATGATGATGACCAGATTGCAGTAATCGGAAACTCCAACTTAGTCAACGGCGGAAACGGAAACGACAAAATCCTTGCACAGGGTGACAAAAATGAAGTCCACGGTGATGCAGGGGACGATGAAATATACTTTAAGGGTTCATACAATAAAATCTTCGGAGATGCCGGAAATGACACTATAAAAGACCTTGACGCGCCGGCACAGACCAACTCAACCAGTTCAACAACTCAAACAAACACTGCAACACAAACAAATAACGCAACTCAGACAAACACGACAAACCAAACTGACAACCAGTCAAAATTCCCGCCCTCAGTTGCATTAAGTAAGGTTCCCGCAAATGAATTAGCGGCTGTAAAAAATGTTGACTTGACAGCAGTTGATAAAAAGGGTAAACCTCTTTATGTAGTTGCTAAAGGCGCTGATAAAAATTACCACATTTATAAACAGTGTGATTCTGCGAATTATAAAGCTGTTTGTCAAGTTGCACAAGGTAGTAACTATTTATATCAAGTATCCTATTCAAAACAATACTGCTCGACAACTGACGGCAGAGAATACTGGGAAGGCTGCGGAAGCTATTATACAGGCAGTCCTTTAACTCTTGACACCGACAAAGACGGAAAAGTCGAAGCAACAGCCGGAAAAGGCGTAGATATCAATAACGACGGCATAGCAGACGGAGCGGCAACAGGCGGAGACAAAATGCTTGCAATGTCAGACCTTAATAACAACGGAAAAATTGACGGCGAAGAAGTATTCGGAAACGAAACAAGAAGCCCGTTCACAGGCAAAAAACTCAATGCCGCCAACGGTTTCGAAGCTCTTAAAATGATAGCCAAAGAAGCTGAAGAATATACAGGCATTAAATGTATCAACAATAATCAGGTTGATATGCAAAAACTTCAAATGGCTCTTGAAGATGCCAAAAAAGTTAAATTAGGACTCATCAGCGATGACAATGTAACAAACCTTGAATCATTAAACGATGTATCAAAGATAAGTCTTGATTATCAGGAAAACGAAGACGACAGCAGCGTAGCACACAGACAGCTAGGAAATTTCTTCGACGCTGCAGGCAACAGCCTCAAAGTTGACGATGTATGGTTTAATTAAATCTCCTATTTATATCAAACTTACGCCCCGCTGTTTCGCGGGGCGTTTTTTGTGACAAAATTAAAAACATTCCGGTACCGTAATAATCGCTTGCCGCAAATCTATTCAAGTGTTCAATAGTGTTGCGTTCTAATTATTGTTATAATTTGTTGCGATTGTTTAAGTGAAATATTGGATTTTTTTGAAATTTCATGATATAAACTATTATTGCAAGCTTTTTATATTGAAAAGCGAGCTATTTAGGAGAGACGGCGAAAAATGTTAATAAATTTTAGTAAAAAAAGTTAACAATTGCATTAAAAATAGCAATTTTTTTTTGCTAACTGTTTTATTTAACTAAGAAATGAAAAAAAGAATAATATCCTGATTAAAATTTTAAGATTAGCAGACTAGGCAAGGGAAACAAAGAGATTATGAAGGCAAGTTTTAATCCTGTATCAGGTATCTGTCCCCGAAAATATGTAGATTTTTTGCAGCGCAACAAGAAGGACAATTCAAACTCTAACCAGACCAATCAGAACAAAAAGTCCAACGTCAGTTTTGGTAATGGTTTGGGTAGTTTTGCATACAATGCTCTGGCGTCCTTGGAAGGAAGTGAAGTTCTCCAACTTGTTTTTACTGACTTTTGCGGAATGATTTTGCCGAGAACAATCATTGATACTACCCGCAACAAGGAAGAGCTTGACGGATACAACTGGAATGCAGGCAGAGAGACTTTCCTCAGAGAGATTTTCAGTACAGGCTTGATGTTTTTCGGTGCCGGTACTGCTACATGGCTGCTCAGCAAACTTTATATGACAAATAAAGCCAATCCCGAAGGACTCAATATTATGTCTTCAATGAAAGCTGAAGGCAATGAAATGAATGTCAAATCAATGGATATATTTAATTCACATGTTCAGGAAATTCTTAAAGATAATAAAGGCGAAACAATTGACCTTCTTGAATTAAGAAAACAATATATTAACAGAGTGCTTGACAATGCTATCAACCCTCATACCGGCAAAAAGCTTTTTGGCGATTATGCCGCCGAGGCGGGTAAACAGGCTGAAGCCCAAAGAATTCGCAGTGAAATTGTTGATTTTGTAGTCAGAAATACAGAAGAAGCTGATATAGATAGCAGAATTGTTAAAACAATAAATAAAAACGGTAATTTATCGCAAGCTCAGAAAAAGGCTGGCATAAAGGATTTCATTTCTGAAAACAGAAACAGAAATTCTTCTTTAGCCGAGAACTTAGAAAACAGAATCACTGAACTTAACGGCTTCAGAGGTGATATCACCTTACAGAGCGCGGAAGGCACGAATTTGAAAAAAGCATATTCAATAAAAGGTTTCTTAAGGAATATGCTTGACTTTGACAATGACGTATTGTTAAGAGCCCCTTATTATTTAAAAGAAGAAGCATCTGCAGCAGCAGAACAAGCTAAAAATCCAAAAATAATTACCGGCGTAACCAAAGAAGTATTTACGCAGAGATATAAAGCAATCTTTGAAAGATTGATGACACTCAAGGTTGCCAAGAGAATGCCTGCGTACTTCCTTGCAATGGGCGGACTGATTTCATTCCCGCTTGTTAATATGTGGATTTCCAAAAAAGTTTCTGGCGGTTGCGAATTCCCCGGTCTTAAAGGACTCATTCAGGATAATAATTACAAAATTCATACGGTAAAACCAACCCAACCCGTTGTAAATCAGAACAAAAATTCAACAATTTTCCAAAAGAAAGGAGGGACTTCAAAATGATGAAAATTGAATCTTTTAAAGTTCCTCAAACAGGAAGCAAAAAAACAGTCAGGTTTACGAACAAACCCTCAAATGTTAACTTTAACGGAATATTAAGCAATCAAACCGTAAAAAAATTCCTGTTGGGCTATCCCCGCCAAATAATGAGCAGGCTTGATTTCAATGACGGTCTTGTTCCTGCCGAAAAAGAAATGATGACGTTATATGCAAGCACGAT
>CAZEDP010000139.1:0-4344 GCA_964511035.1 uncultured Gammaproteobacteria bacterium | reverse complement strand
GGATTAGTCTTGATTAAAAAAACCGATACAGCCAAATATTTACCTGATAATGCCGTTTTAAAACGTCTTATAAAAGACAAACCCGTCTTTATATCAATGCTTATTCTCGTCATTTTATATTTGACAATCCTTTTTGCCGATTTTTTTGCTCCCTATCCAAAAGATTTCAATGACAGACATCTGGCTTATGCTCCCCCCTCGCAAATATTCACAATAACCCCCGAAGGCAAATTATCCCTGCCCTACACATACAACTACAAAAGAGTTTTCAATCCCGATACATACAGCATGGAGTTTAAGCTCGACAGGACACAGCGACATTATTTGAAATACTTTGTAAAAGGCAGTGAATATAAATTTTTGGGATTTATCCCCTCAAACATTCATTTTATCGGGGTTGACGCTCCGGGAAAACTCTTTTTGCTCGGAACTGATATTAACGGACGGGATAACTTTTCAAGACTGTTTTTCGGAGGGCAAATTTCTCTTACGATAGGATTTTTGGCGTTATTCATTTCGTTTCCTATCGGCATGCTTTACGGCGGAATTTCGGGATATTTCGGCGGCAAACTTGATAATGTCCTTATGAGAATTGCGGAAGCAATAATGAGCATACCGTCATTTTATCTTTTGATTAGCCTTGCGGCGGTTTTGCCTCCGAATATGACAAGCTCCCAAAGATTTACGCTTATTACCGTCATTCTTGCATTTATAGGCTGGGCGGGTTTTGGTAGGGTTATAAGGGGAATGACGGTTTCAATAAAAAATCTTGAATTCGTTGAGTCGGCAAAGGCTGTCGGCGCAAGTTCCTTCAGAATAATAACAAAGCATATTCTTCCGCAAACAGCCAGTTATGTGATAGTAGCAATGACGTTAAGCGTTCCGGGCTACATCCTCGCGGAATCGGGACTGAGTTTTCTGGGTTTGGGAATTCAGCAGCCGGATGCAAGTTGGGGCAATATGCTCAAGGAAGCTCAGGAATACATAAACGTAATTAACAGACCATGGTTATTAACGCCGGGGTTGCTGATTTTCCTTGCAGTGCTTTGTTTTAACATTGTCGGTGATGCGGTCAGAGATATTCTTGATCCTAAAATAAGCTCGGGCAAAAGATAAAATGCGGGAATACAAACATCAAAAAGAAACATTCAGGTTGTTTTTCGGCTCTTTTATCGATGCCGAAAAACTTGATTATAACCGGTATCAAGGAGCTTTTATTGATTATTTCGGGAAGTCTATTAAACCCGTTAAAGCCGAAAATATCCATTTGACCTGGAAATTCATAGGTGATGCCGATGAGGAATTGGCAGGCAAAATAATTGAAGCCGTCAGCAGTATGGATTTAGCTGATTTCAAAGTCATTATTAAGTTTACTGAATTTCAAATATGGCAAAACAAAAGAAATCCGCGGCAAATTGTATTAAAAGGCATTGATATTGACGGAAAAGGAGAGGTTTTTTATAAAAGACTGAATTCTGCCTTGAAAAAAATCGGCATTAACGAAGAAAAAAGGGCTTTCAAGCCGCACATCACATTTGCCAGATTTAAAAACATCGAAAATTTCCCTAAAGAGATAATCCTGCCCGACACAAGCTCATTTGCCGAAACGATTTGTGAAATCAAGTCTTTTAGCCTTGTAAAAAGCTCTTTAACACCAAACGGCAGTGAGTATGATGTTCTAAAGGAATTCGGACAGGGATTTTGAGAACATACTGCTATGTTCAACATCTGACCTGTTTAGAATTAACACTTCTGATTTTGCGGCGTCATTTCTAACAAATATATATATATATTTTGAACCGAAGTTATTATGAAATACACACAATCAGCATTAATTGATATAATAAATAACGGTTTATTAATTTTGGATAAATGATGAATATCAGTCATTTGGATTTAGAACTTGTTATCAGGATATTGATTTCGATAGCTCTGGGATTTGTTATAGGACTTGAAAGGGAGCTGACAAACAAATCCGCGGGTTTAAGGACGCATATATTGGTATGTCTCGGCTCGGCAGTATTTACGATACTCTCCATATACGGTTTTAACGGCATTGACCATGTTGGGGATGCAAGAATAGTTCATGATCCGGCAAGAATCGCAGCACAGATTCTGACAGGTATAGGTTTTATTGGAGGGGGAGCTGTTCTTCATTACGGGGTGTCAATTACCGGATTGACAACGGCGGCATCTCTCTGGATTACTTCGAGCATCGGCATGGCGGTCGGGGCAGGATTTTATTTTGTTGGTGTTGTTGCTACCGTGGCGGCTTTCCTTGTCCTAGTGCTGATAAGAATGCTTGAAAAAGGTTTTCTCGCCAAATTCATAATGAAAGGCGCAAGAATAAAGATTTCGGTAGTCACTGAAACTGATAATCAGGCTGAAATTCAGGACTGGTTTAACCGCGAATTCGAAAACATAATGGAAATAAGCCACAAAAGTCCTGCCGGCGATGACAGCTACAAAAAAATAAGTTTCGTAGTAAGCGTGTTTGACAAAAATCCTGTAAATAAAGTCTATGAAAAACTGAAAGAGTTAAAGAACATTGAATCTTTAACTCTTAAACAGATTGATGATTTATAAAAACTAAACAGGCTGTTCCTGAGGCTGTTTTTCCTCTTGTACTTTTTCCTGCTGAGGTTTTTCCTGTTGCGCTTTTTCCTGTTGAGGCTTTTCCACCTGAGGTTTTTCCTGCTGCTGTTTTGCTCTGACGATAGGGATACTTGCAATAAGCGCAATTGTATTTGATTCGCTCTCAAGATTCAGGTCAAGCGCATCTCTGTCAATATCAACATATTTGGAAATTACGTCGACGAGCTCATCTTTCATTTTGTCAAGTGTTCCCGGAGCAATTTTGCTTCTATCGTGCATCAGAACGAGTTTAAGCCTGCTGCAAGCGTCTTCCTTGCTGGCAGCAGTTTTCGGAGCCGTTCCGTCACACAATGTATTAAATGCCGAGATAATATCTTTGAGAAACACTCGAAACTTACCGTTAGTTTTTAAACTGTCTTTTGAATATAGTACTTTCATTTACCGGATCTCCTCCTAAGAATTAGCTGTAGCCAAAAAGAAATTTTTAATTTTATCAAACCAGCCGACGGGCGGTTCTAAGCTGATAAACGGGACATCCTCTCCCAAAATTCTTTTGGCAACATTTGCGTAAGCAAGGCCCGCTTTAAGATTTTCAGCGGCATTAACAATGGGTTCGCCTTTGTTGGTACTTACAATTATATCTTCATCTTCGGGGATTATTCCTATGAGTTTTACCGAAAGAATGTCAGTTACGTCATCAACGCTCATCATGTCGTTGGCTTTAATCATGGAAGCGCGTACTCTGTTAAGGAGGAGTTTATAGCCTTTGATTTCTTCTTTTGCTTCAATAAGTCCGATAATTCTATCGGCATCTCTGACGGCGGACATTTCGGGAGTAGTAACAACAATAGCTTCATCAGCGCCTGCTATGGCATTTTGGAAGCCCTGTTCAATTCCGGCGGGGCTGTCAACAATAACGAAATCGAACTCTTCTTTGAGGGTATCGCAGATTTCTTTCATCTGTTCTGCGGTAAGAGCTGATTTATCTCTTGTTTGAGCAGCTGCAAGGAGGACAAGGTTAGGATTTTTCTTATCTTTGACAAGAGCCTGATTTAATTTGCATCTTTCTTCGATAACATCGATGATTGTATAAACAATTCTGTTTTCCAGTCCCATTAATAAATCCAAGTTTCTTAGACCTATGTCTGTATCAATAAGGGCGACTTTCGCTCCGCTTTTGGCGAGAGCTGTCCCAATATTAGCGCAGGATGTAGTCTTTCCGACTCCTCCCTTTCCTGATGTTACAACAATCACGCGTCCTGTCATGTCCGAGTTTCCTCCTTATTCCTGACTGTTTAAGGCATATATAACAATATCACCGTTCACCACTTTTGCCTCTTCGGGCACAAATGAATTAGTTTTTTCGATTTTTTCGATTTCGAGTTTATCGGGTTTTCTTGCAAAGAACGTTGCGATTCGCAACTGAATGGCATTAATTTTCAAAGCTCTTATGGAGGCGTTTTCATTTCCGCCTGCTCCGGCATGAGCAATACCGCTCAATATACCCCATACCGTGATGTCACCGGAAGCTATTATTTCGGAGCCGGAATGGCAGTCGCCAATGATTACGAGGTTGCCGTCAAAGCTGACTGTTTGTCCGGACCTGAAGTTTTGTTTAAGATAAAGTGTTTTTGTCCTTGAATCTGAAGATTTCTCAACTTTATCGGCTTCCAAAACCTCTGTTTTCATAACAGATTCGGATACTTTTTCCGTAGAATATTTTTCGATAATTTCTTTTCTGGAAATTTC
>CAZEDP010000138.1:0-4401 GCA_964511035.1 uncultured Gammaproteobacteria bacterium | reverse complement strand
CCACATACTCCCCCTTTCTCTCGGCGGCAGCAACAGTATAGATAATTTACAGCCTCTAACTTTTGAAGAACATAAACTAAAAACCAAAAACGATATGATGATTTTGTATTTCGTCCGAAGCTGTTTTATGACTGTTGAAGAAGCTCAAAATGAGTATGAAAAGTAAATTTTAGTTATTCTCTTATTTTATACACAGACTTATATTTAAAAAATCCAAGAAAGTATTTCACTAGGAAATAAAAAATATATTATAGAGATATAAAATTTTAAGCAAATTTAAAGTTACTTAAAATTTCTTAAAATTCGAGCTTCATGATAGCAACTAATTTTCTGTTTAAACTTAAATCATGTGTATTGGAATTTTAATCGTGAGAGTTTAGGAGATAAAAAGCATGAAAATTCAAAGTTTTTACGCCCCCCTTTACACACAGAAAGCTGATCTGTCGGAAGATTCCAGAGCCAAGTTAGGCTTGAACAAACTTAGTTTTAGCGATAATTTGGAAACAGATTTGGCGGTATTCTCAAAAGCCGTAAAAGAGCTCAGCGCAGTATCATTTTGCGCAAAGAAAGCTCTTGATTACTCAAACTTCCCGAAAGTCAGTATAGCTGACGTTCCCGACAATGAAGTAAAAGGCAAAAACGTCTTTATCAGAGTTGATTACAACGTAGCATTCAAAAAAGATAAGGTAGATGATCCTTACCGTATCTTATTCTCGCTTCCTACACTTGTTAACCTTCTTAAGGAAAACAGAAAAGCTAACGCTCAAGTATTGGCTTTCCATGTTAAAAAGGCACAGGATGTTATCGAAGGCAAGAAAAAATTCAAAGAATTAACACCTGCCCAGAAAGCTGATGAACTTAAGAAAATCCAAACATATAAAGTGGCTGAAGAGCTTTCAAGAATTCTTAAAGACGTTGCCGTTAATCCTGCAAAATACGGTGTTGACCTCACAGGCGTCAGTGCTGAAACAATCGAACAAATGAAGGCAGGTACTATTGTTAAATCAGTAAGAGATGATGCTCCGATTAAGAGCCTTGAAGCAGGCGGTAACGGAAAAGTTGTTGCCATGAGCCCTGAAAAACTTGCTGAAGTTAAAGCGGCAGTCGCATCAGGCGGTATAATCGTTCTTGAAAACACCAGATTCTACACAGGCGAACAAGGCAAAAACGTTGAAGGCAAAAAAGATCCTGCCGCAACAGCAGCTCTTTCAGGTCAGTATGCAGAGCTTGCAGATCTCTATATTAACGACGCATTCGGTACAGCTCACAGAAAACATGCTTCAACTCACGGCGTAACAGTAGCTATGAACCCCGATGGCGCTGCTTCTCATAAGAGAATAGTTGCGGGTTTGTTAATGAGAGATGAAATGACAATGATGAGTCAGCTCTTTGACAAACCTCAGCACCCGTTTGTCCTTGTTTCAGGCGGAGCAAAAGTAGGCGATAAGTCCAGTGCTCTTATAGCAGTTATGGGCAAACTCGGTAAAGAAGACTCCGTTATCATCGGCGGAAAAATGGCTTATGCGTTTGATGACGCCAAAAAATTCCTCGACGGATATGAATCAGGAGAGTTTTATAATCCTTTCTCAGAAAAACAGCAAAAAGAAAAAATTGACAATACAATTAAATTCATAACCGGTCAAAAAGAATACGGCAAGAAAACTCAGGAAAAACAAATTGACCCTGCAGTAGCATGGCTTGGCAAGGAAATTGAAACTAAAATGGGACTCGACGCTGAAACAGCTAAAGAAGCTGCAAATGCTGTATGCGTAATCAGAAAATCACAGCAAACAGGCGTAAATCTTGTTCTTCCCGTTGACCTTACGTGTTCTCAAATGACAGTAGATCAAGTCAAAAAAGCTGACAAAGTTGAAGATAAGAAAGTCTATAAATCATCCGAAGTTCCTGCAGGCTGGAACGGCTATGACATCGGTCCCGAATCAACAAAACAGGCTGTGGATTTAATCGGAAAAGCTCAGGCTATTTTCTGGAACGGTCCTGTCGGCGTATTTGAATCCAAAGAATTCGGCGCAGGTTCTAAAGGAATAGCAAAAGCAATAGCCGACAGAACAAAAGCAAATCCTGAAGTTAAGAGTGTCATCGGCGGCGGAGAAACCGTAACGGCTATACATAAATTCGAAGCTCAGGATGACTTCAAACAAGCCGGTATTACCGACGAAACATACACTCACGTCAGTACAGGCGGCGGCGCGGTTCTTGATTACATTAAGGGCGAAAAATTCGACGCATTCAAAGCTCTTGATGATAAGTAAACTAAAAATCGCAACAGAAACATATATAAGGGGCTCAATGAGCCCCTTAATTTTTTGCCTTTTTCAAGCTTTTTTAATCAAGCCACCTGAAGCTCTTAACAGATTTGGTATTGTATAAATCGCCTTCTATATTAACCTCGAAGTGTCTGTATTTGCTTGATGCCAGTCCTAATAACGGAATATTTCCGATACCCGGCACCATTCGCAAAAGACCGCCGTTCTGAGAAGAAGGCAAAAATCCCAAACCCGGAATAAAATCAATAAAGTTATTGAGCGAAATACTGCCAAGAGGTCCAAGCAAACCGGTTACTTTTTTGGAAAGTTTTCCCAGAATCTTTATATCAGCGTAGTCTGTAAGCATATCAAAATTACCCGAAAGATCCAGACTTAGATTTTTGCCGTCGGATGTTATATTTTCGGCTTTTAATATTGCGTTTTTAGTTGTCAGAGTCCCGTTTAAAGTTTCAAAATGACCGGTTTTCTGAGGTACGATAAGGTCTATTATATTATTAATATTAAGTCCGCCAATTCCGCTTTGAATGACATTGGTTGCTCTTAATAAATATTCAAGTGAACCAAGCCGAACAAGACGTCCTTTTTCTATCTGAAAACTCGCATCTCCTTCCGCATTGGACAGAATATCATCAAGAGTTTTTCCTCTGGTTTTGAAACTTATCTGTCCCTCAAGAGAGCCGTAAACTTCGTTAGAAAGATTTAATAATGTCGTTGCGGCTGCGTTTGCCTGAATATCTTTTGCTCTGAGATTTGAAGAAAGCTCGGAAGTTTTAATATTATACAAAACATCGCCGTTTAAAGTTCCCCCTGCGGTTTTAAATGTCATATCTTCGACGCTTAAGAGCCAATCGGGCGACAAATCGAAATTTGCTTTAACATCAGTGTTAATAAGGTTATTGATAATTACTTCATCTGCATTTAATATCCCTTTGGTTACTACAAGCGGCGGCAGGGTCAAGTTCTTTTGATTATCATTATCCTGACCGAATATTTCAATCAGATTATCAATGTTTAAAGATTTGGAATCCAGAGTGACTTTTTCGGCTGTTAAAGGGAACTCAAGTATATTGTCTAACACCGCATTAATCAATGCCGATGTGCCGTCAATCGAAATATCGGTATCGCTTATGGTTATTTTATCGGAACTAAAGTCGATTTTGCCGTTATTAAGCGATAAGCTGGCTGACGGCATAACGACATCTTTAAAAGCTATATTGCCGGTAATTTTCGGTGAAACGGTTTTGCCGTTAATTATTGCGCTGCCGTTCAGGCTCCCTCCTGAAAAATATTGGTCCTTTTCGTTATTTGGCATTAACGGATTTAAAATGCCTGCCGGAAGGTTATTTTCTGCTTTAAACGAAATATTTTCAAATTCCGGCGATGCAGTATCAGTATTTTTCAAGGCTCCTTTAAGCTCAAGAAGTTTTTCAGATAGGGAATCTTCTGCCGTGTTTTGTCCGGAATCATTAATGTAATATATGTTTAATTGATTAATGTCGATACGTGAAGGATTTTTAGCTATTGTGTATTCGAACATTCTTTTCTTTTCGAGATTCAGTCCCATATCATGGCGAAAAACAATATTATCACCGGGATTTAATGTTGATTTACCGAACAGCATCCAGTCATTTTTATTTCCTTTGAAATATCCTTTGGTATTAAAATTCCCGACAATTTTCAGCGGAACTTTAAGATTTGGAGAAATATAAGTATCCATGTCTTTTGAATTCAGGACTGCCGAAAAATTCACATCAAAGAACTGTGATTTTTTAAAGCTGTTAATTTTGCCGTTCAGGAAAAAGGAGGATTCTGAAAGTTTCAAGCTCAAATTTTTAAACCCCAGATTTTCCGATGTAACGGTTAAGGTGCCGGAATCAACAGATATCGGCATCTTTGTGGGAATATTTCTTGAATAAGCCCTGTCAAAATTTAAATTAAGGATAAAATCATCGGGCAGGATTCTGGCATTAATATCAATATTTCCCCGAGATTCATCGAATGACTTAAAGTATTCTTTCACATCTTTTGGAACTAGCGGGATTAGTGCAATCTTTTGGATTTTCTCAACGGGGAAATTGTTAACTGCAACATAAAGATTATTATTTTTTGCGGA
>CAZEDP010000137.1:0-4558 GCA_964511035.1 uncultured Gammaproteobacteria bacterium | reverse complement strand
GACCGTTATACCGTTTGAATTCCTGTACAGAATAAATTCTCCCCTGTACCAGCGGTTTTTCGCAAGAAGAAAACCGCCGTTTGAGACTTTTATCGTTATATAATTGGAATTTATGCTCAAGGATTTTCCGTTATGGGAAATCACCATCCCCTCAGCAGAAGGCTTAAGAACATAGATTTTCATAGGCAAAATATTCAGGACTGCTTTATTGTTGTATGCATTTATTACCGTGCCGGGCTGTGAAACCGCAATACCAACAAAGTCAGCATTATTCACCAACCCTATTTTTATCGCAAAAGCGGGTTGGCTTATGAAAATTACCGTTAAAAATATCAGAAAGTTTAAAATCCTTTTAAATTTTCTGTTGACAATTGGCAGCATCCTTACTTACTTGGTTATCCAGTTTGTACAAATAATTGATTACATCAACCGCCAGCTTTTTTTGAATTTCGGGCGGCGCAATCCGTAAATATTCAAGAGCTTCCTGAAGTTTTCTGTCAAAATCATACCATCTGCGTTTAAATAAATTAACTATTTTAAACTGACTCTTTGCAGGCTTAATTTGCAGTATCTGAAACTGCTCCATTAAAAAATCGGCAACCAAGACTTGACTATCGTGGTTGGCATTCCTTAAAAAACTCACGGCAAGGCTGACAGAAGGATCTTTGTCATACCATCTCTTATAGTTTTCTGCGTTCTCCATATTTTAGCTGTTTCCTAAAAAATTAATTAATCCCACTCTATTAAAGATAATTTATCTTGATAATTGTATCAACATTATTAAGTATGTATATATTTTTTTCCCAGAAAACCCTCTTTCTAAACGATTTCGTAAAATTAATTTACATTTACTCTAATTACACTTACGAAAAAGTACTTTTTGACGGGTGAACTTAATGCAAAACAAAAATTCTTTAAACAGCGGGATTACTAATTCAATTTTCACGGGAAAAACCGCTGTTTTTAAAAACAAAATCAAAAGCATGTATTTCAGATTGATTGATTCAAGCGTGAAAGATTTATCTAAACTGAACAGCAAAAAAGCATTAGGTTATATCGGCAGATATGATATCAAAAATATTAAAAGTTTAAGAGTTCTAAGAACCGCAATAAAACACTCCGACAAAGATGTAATAATAAAAACCCTTCATATACTGAAAAAACTGCCGTTAACGGATTCGAAAAAAGCCGTATGTTTCGCTTTAAGCCATAAAAACAGGGAAGTTGTTCTTTGCGCAATTGAAGCATTGTCATCATTCAGCAAAGAAGAAACAGTAAAGCCGCTTGCTAACTGTCTTCGCCGAAGAGACAAACAAATTGCTCTTGCCGCTTTATGGGAGCTTGCTAAAATCAAATCCCCCAGAGCCGTCAAAGCTATCGAAAGCGTCTTTGAACTTGACAATGAAGAGCTTCACAAATCTGCGGAATGGATTTTAAAGGGACACAAAAAAATCCGAAAAGTTATGTAATAAGAAGGGTAATGCCGGGCAGGTATGCCTCAGAATGACCTTCAGTACTTTAAGTACCGATGAAGGTTGATTTTTCAGATCCTCTCATTCGCGGAGTTTACACTGAGCAAAGCGAATGTGCTCTCTGAGGATGACATGTTGTTTTTTGGAGATTGTTTGGTCGCTTTGCAGTTTTCGCAAGTTGTACAGATTACTTCACAACTGTCTTTAATTCCGATAAAAAATACAGTAAATATTACAATATGTAAAAATCAGATTCCTTGTTCAGAATACCTTCCCGCAGCTATTTCGGATAAAATCATAAACTTTTGACCAGATTAATGGGCAATATTTATTTTTGAGGAGTTTTTAAAAAAAAGTAAAAGGATTAGTAGATAAATAAACACAAACGTGAGGGAAATTTTATGATTAATTCAATTTCAAGTACGGTAAAATTCAATGCAAATGCAAATTCAACAAAAAGCATTCAGTCAAAATCCAAGAATACTAACTTTAACGGATCTGTTTTAATCAAGGGTGGGGTATTTAAAGAAGGATTTACAACGGTTCTTGCTGCTCAGACCGGGTGTGCTGTTATGAGAAACGGTGATGTAATAACTATAACTACGCCTAAAGCACAATTACCCGCTCAAAATTTTTTCAATGATGCAAGATTATGCGAAAAATTATTAGAAGGTTCCGGATTATTGAAAAAGAAAATAGCATTAACAACTCCACAGATTCAACCCTTACTTGATAAACTCGCAGAATTGTTTACCAAGGCAGGGGATAATAAGGTTTCAATTGAATATATTCAAACTCCCATTAACGTTTAAGATTTTCGTGCATTAAACACATCGCGATTATTGAGAAAACTGCCAAGCAGTTTTCTCAATTTACGATTCTAATCGGGATGAGTAATATAATATTGGGTTTTATGAATGCTTTTTAATTTGCGAATTAAGCAGGGATTAATTTATACTTAAAAAATACCGTAATGAAGGAAAACCTATGTCTAAATATAAAGCTCCCAACCTTCTTGTCAGCTTTGCGTTTGCTCTTCGGGGAATTGCAATAAGCATTAAATCACAACGAAATTTCAGGGCAGACTTGCTTATCGGCATATTGGTAATGATTCTTGCGTTTTATTTTAAGCTGCAAAGCATTGAAATTGCTCTTTTAGTCTTGACAATCGGTTTTATGCTTTTTGCGGAGCTTATAAACACTGTTGTGGAGTTCACGGTTGACGCATATTTCGGGAACAAATATTCTATCCTTGCAAAAATGGCAAAAGACATTTCTGCCGGCGCGGTCTTAATTTCCGCAACAACTGCGGTAATTGTCGGACTTATTTTATTTCTGCCGAAAATAACGGCATATGTTAAATTTTTGCTGTTCCTATTCGGGTGAGTTTTCAAGAGCGTCTGAAATCTCGTCCAGAATCATTTTAGCCGCAGAGGCTTTGTCTTTGGCTGACGTAATCGGTCTTCCGACTACCAAATAATCTACACCGGCTCTGATTGCGTCAGTCGGGGTGACAAACCTGACCTGATCGTTAACAACTGACCATGTAGGCCTGATGGCGGGACATAATATAATAAAATCCTCACCGCATAATTTTTTTATTTTCGGAACATCAACTGCGCTTGCAACAACTCCGTCTAAACCTGAATTTTTTGCAAGAACGGCTAATTTGCTGACATAATCGTCAATATTTAAATCTACTCCAAGTTCTTCCGTAAGCGTTCTTTGACCAAAGCTCGTGAGCAGTGTAACACCAAGAATGATAGGTTTTGGCAGTTTGTAGAGTTTAGCGGTCTCTTTTGCGGTTTTAGCCGAAGTTGACATCATTTTGGAGCCGCCCAGAGTATGCACATTAAAAAAAGTAACGCCATGTTTGATTATATTGGCGTTAGCTTTTGCAACCGTATTGGGTATATCGTGAAATTTTCCGTCAAAGAAAATTTTTCCGCCTTCTCCCTGAATGTATTCAAAAATTTTAGGTCCCACGTTAGTAAATAACTGGAGACCTACTTTAAATACACCCACATACTCTTTTAGCTCACTGACCAACGCTTTGGCTTCATCCATTGTGTCAACATCGAGCGCCAAAACCAGCTTATCTTTAGCATTATTACGATTAAAATTCATTTTATTACTCCAAACGCCAAGTCATGACCGTTAAAACTTACTAATTATTGTTGTGATTGAAATTTTACCACCAATAATTCTTTATAACAATAATGTTATGTTTAAGGCAGCATCAACTGTTTATAACCTTTCTTAATCTCCTCTTCTCCCCTGTTACTAACGATTAGCCCGATTATTTTTCATCTTTTTTTTCTTCGCCGTCAGTATCTTTTTCGGACAATTTCTGTATAAAAAGCTCGTTTAATTCTTCTTTCGTCAGGCTGTCGCCGTCTTTAATGTTTATATTAACTGAAATATGGTTCTTTAACAGAAGGTAAAATGCAAGCAAAACTGCCACCCAAAGCAGACCTGCCTGATACCAGTTTATTGACGGCAAATTAGAAATCGCGGGTACAAAAGTGTTCCATAAATTCATAATCAGCCACATCGGGAAAATCCCTATTCCGACAAGAAGTGTAATAAGGGCTAAAAAAATCAGAAAAATGCCCATAAAGCTGTCTATTTGAATAATTTTAAACTGTTTGTTCATTTTAAAATCCGATTTTAATTTACCGATTTGATTATATCTAAAAATTCCTGTTCGTTTAATATTTTAACACCAAATTCCAAAGCTTTGTTATATTTTGAACCTGGGTTATCTCCAACTACGACGTATGAAGTCTTTTTGCTGACGCTTGAAGATACCTTGCCGCCCAGTTTTTTGATTTTTTCACCCGCCAGAGCCCTTTCCATTGCGGAAAGTGTACCGGTCAATACAAAGGTTTTTCCCGCAAGTATTTTTTCTACATTGTCCTCGATTTTTTCTTCGGATGTTTTTACCCCTGACTCTTTAAGACGCTGAATAAATGCCGTCATCTCGGGATTTTTGAAATAATCAGTTATGCTCTGAGCAATTTTTTCGCCTATGCCTTCAATTAGAGAAAGCTCTTCCAAAGATGCGTTTGCCAGTTCATCAAGTG
>CAZEDP010000136.1:4325-4613 GCA_964511035.1 uncultured Gammaproteobacteria bacterium | reverse complement strand
TGAAAACCCGATTTATGCTCTAAACTGCGCAATTATGTTGTTAAAAAGAAAAAATGAGAGGAGATTACCCTATTTTTGTTCAAGTAAGGTTTTATATAGCCAATTGCATAAAGTGTTCCCAAAAAGCTCATTACAGAGATAACCAGAATAAAAAATGCGCTCAGAGAGTCAATTACAAAGTTAATTTTGCCGATGGGATAGGGTAAATAAATACTTTTTGAGATTATTTGGTTGTTAAAAAGAATATTTAATGACGATAAATTTACTACCTGATCTTTAACCGCTAAA
>CAZEDP010000136.1:0-4315 GCA_964511035.1 uncultured Gammaproteobacteria bacterium | reverse complement strand
CGTTGCTTTAAGTTTTTCAGGTAAAAATATTGATATAAATCCACCTATAAAAAACAAAAATAATCCCGTATAAAAATATTCCATGTCCTCTTGTCCTTTATCAACAAATGATTCAGCTCTAACAAAAACTCCCCTTTTTAGGTAAGGGGAGTTTAAGGTAATAAGATATTATCTGTATTAAATTGTTCAGATAAATTTTCACCCCAGTCATTTATTTTTATTTTAAGATTGCAATTATCAACTAAATTCATTTCAATCTCTTCTTCTGTAATATCCCAATGAAATCGGGAATAATTGAAAAGTCATATTTAATAACTCTACATACACATTACTACTATGGTAATCTTTTATCAAGGATGAATATTTATTGTACGGAAGATATATTTTGAAACAGACAAGTTCGAAAACTTATTTCCTAAAGGGTGCTTTTTCATGCAACTTTTAAAATATCCTTTAAACCATTAATATCTATATTTTCTAAACTAAAAGTTCTAAGATAGTTCTCCAAAGGGTATTTTTTCATGCCATTATTTATTAATTTTTTTGAAAAAACTTTGCAAAAAAGCTGTTAAGAAATAACAGTCCAAAATATAAAATAATGCAAAGGTTTTTTATTATTTAAAAAGGTTTAAATTAAGCCACTTTAGAAATTTTGTCAACGGAATCTTTTGCTTTGGAGTAAGTTTTGTACAAATCATACTGTGATTGCAAATTCATCCAGAATTCAGGGGTAGTTCCGAAATAATTGGATAATTTTAACGCCATTAAAGGACTTATGCCTCTTTTTTCGTTATAAAGTTCACTGAGGGTTTTAATGCCAATACCTAAGTCTTTTGAAATTTTTTCCTGCGTTAGCCCCAGCGGCTTTGCGAATTCTTCTTTTAATATTATTCCCGGATGTGTATAGGGTCTCATTTCCATATCTTTACCTCATTAGTTAGTGATAATCAATTAGGTGGACACTCCGGGCATTTCCGCCCGCAAACTTAAAAACTATCCTGTATTGATCATTAACTCTTATACTGTAGAATCCTTTTAAATCACCTTTAAGTTTTTCAAATCTGTTAGAGGGCGGAACGATTAAATCCTGTTCTTTAAAAGCCGCATTCAGAATATCGAGTTTTCTTTTTGCGATTTTTGAAACAGATTGAGAAAATTTCTTCGAAGGTTTTCCGTCAAAGATTTTTTCTGTTTCCTTACAGCTAAAGCTAATTATCATATTGATATATTATCATACCATGATAAGTTGTGCAAGTGTTTACCCCCCATGTTTAAAAAATTTCAAGAAAATGGTAACTATATCTTTAGACCCACTTAAAAAGATTTGAGGTATTGTTTTTCCAAGTCCTCGATAATTAATTATCTCAATAAATTCTTCAGCATGTCTAAATTCTTTTTTATATCCGAGTGCACTTCGATAATTATAATAAATTTTTCTATAACCTTTTCCCAATTGAGCTAAATAAGTTAGAAAAGTAATTATAAAAGCTGAACTAGGTATCAACTTTTTTCTATGTAAAGTTCTGATACTAACAATTAGCTTGTCACGTTTTAAAGAAGATAAGGCTCTTCCCAAATTATTTATGTGATATTCTTTATAAAAATTCTTAAAAACAATTTTATTTATTATAGAAAACATATACAAATATTTTAATTTTCGATGAAAGCGAATTGATGAATTTTTTTGTTTTTTAATATTATTAATACTATGGCAAGTTTTTATAAAATCATTTATATTAAATAAGTTAATTAAACTATGATTTTCAGCTGTTATGTGTTCGTAGGTATAGAATCCTGCGACTAATTTTGTTTTATTTTTCAGAAATTTTCTTTTTGCATTTACTATGTTGGAATCTTGCAAAAAAATTTGAGATAGATTTAATACATTATCATAATTTTCTAAACTAAAATCATCTCTTTTAAATTTATATTTGAAAATACATCTTTTCTCAGAAAGATTATGCATATTTAAATCTTCATCATTTCTTCTAAAAGAATTAGTAATTTCTTTAATTAAAAAATTCGATAAAGATTCAAAATTGAATAAATGACCTTGAACACGTTTACATTTCATAAGATAAAATTTAACATCATCTTTTTGTAAAGCATTCACGATAGATCTAATCTTGTCATCTGATTGAGGTTTATCAAATAAAAAAGAAAAATCTAAAACTGTTTGAACGTATCCATAGCTATATAAATAAATTTTGGACTTAATAAAAACTTTGACCTTATCATCTTTAGAAAATTCGTATTTATTAAAAAAGTTATCTGTTATTTTCACTTCCTTTTTTATATCAACTACATACGGCAAGTGAATGAGTCTAAAATTATCTTTTTGTATTTTTTCATTAAATCCAAAATAAACGTTATTTTTGGGATTACAAAATACTGAATCGTAAAAATTGTATTTATCAAAAGGATGAAAAATGCTATTTGTTATTTTTAACTCGCCTAAATTTTTAATAAAAAATCTTTTCTCACCAAAAAACATTTTTTTTAGAAACTTTTTACTACCAAAATCATTAAAAAATTTGTTAAAAAATTTTTTAGGTTGCAATAATTCCTCAAATTTATAAGTATTTATTATTGTTACTAATAATTCTTCTTTCATTGTTTAGTGAACTCCTTAATTCAAAACCTCTTAAGACAAACTTAAGAGGCACGTCAAACTCTCACCGTTACCGGCTTCGACGTTAAAAAACAAAATGCAAACAAAATTGGTTTGAATTACTAATAATTGAAATTACTTTCATGTGACCATTAACCAAATATAATTTTCTAATGTATAGATTATATACAAAATAGAAAAAATTCAAGTCCAAATTATTACTTAAACACAACCGTCTTATACCCGTTCATCAGAACGCGATGTTCAATATGCCATTTTACGGCTCTTGAGAGAACTATTGTCTCTAAGTCTCTGCCCGTATTGATTATTTCTTCAAGCGTGAAGGAATGATCAACCCTTTCAACTGCCTGTTCAATGATAGGTCCTTCATCAAGGTCGCAGGACACATAATGAGCCGTTGCCCCGATAAGTTTAACGCCTTTATCGTAAGCCTGCTGATATGGCGCCGCACCTTTGAAACTCGGCAGGAATGAGTGATGTATATTTATACAGCGGCCCTTTAGTTTTTCCGTCGTACTTGGAGAGAGTATCTGCATATAACGGGCAAGAACGAATAAATCAATGCCAAGTTCATCAATCATTTTGAGAATTTTTTCTTCCTGAAGCTGTTTAGTCTCGGGAGTTATCGGGAAATGATAAAACGGAATGTTATACCATTCTACAATTTCTCTCATATCAAGATGATTTGATATGACTGCCGGAATATCCATTGCTATCTGTCCCATTTTTGCCTTGTGCAGCAGGTCGTTAAGGCAGTGACCGGATTTTGAGACAGCAATCAAAACTTTCGGGCGATAGCTGCTGTTGTGTATATCCCATTGCATACAGTATTTTTCGGCAATCGGTGCAAATTTTTCTTTCATTTCATCAAGAGTTTTGATTTTTTTCGTTTCAACCGAATCAAAAACCGTCCGCATAAAAAATCTGTTAGTTGACGGGTCTCCATAGTGCGATGATGAGCATATAAACCCGCCGTTTTCCGAAATAAACGAAGTAACCGCGGCAACTATTCCGACAGTATCAGGGCAGGTCATCTTGAATATAAACCGGCTGTTATTTTGAGGCATAATTTATTTTTTCCTTAAAAATTTATTTCTTTCTTTGAATATTTTATAATACAACCCTAAATCTCGTCCAACATTAGCAAAAAACAGCCCCTTTTCAAGGCTGTTTTTAAGTTATTTTCGAAAAACTAATTTTCTAATCTTATATCGGTCACAACAATTAAATGCCAGCCGAATTGTGTTTTTACGGGTTCTGAAACTTCACCCAAAGAAAGCTCAAACGCGCTTTGCTCAAATTCCTTAACCATTCTGCCTTTTCCGAAAAATCCCAAATCGCCGCCTGTTTTGCCTGACGGGCATTTGGAGTATTCTTTTGCGGCATCCGCAAAATGGATTTTTTGGGAAAGGATTTGTTCCAGCAGTTTCTTAGCTTCTTCTTCGGTTTCAACAAGAATATGGCTTGCTCTTACCTTCGTTGACGGACTCATTCATACCCTCGCATTTTTAATTTATACATTAATATGATTATACATCACAAAAATTATAATACAGGCTGTCTCCTGTAAATTCCTTTCATTTCCTGTAATAATATTCTATAACCTAAATTAATAAAGCACTGTGATAAATGCCTGATAACATAAATTTAAAATCAAAATACAATAATTAGTATGAAGAGCTT
>CAZEDP010000135.1:0-4635 GCA_964511035.1 uncultured Gammaproteobacteria bacterium | reverse complement strand
GTTGAGCTGTTATATCAGGAGGTTGAAATGCAGGGTTTTAATATTCAAAAAATCATGAAACAGGCACAGGAAATGCAGAAACAAATGCAGGGCGCTCAGGCTGAAATGGAAAAGCTGGAGATAACCGGCATTGCAGGCGGCGGAGCCGTAACAGTTGTTTTTAACGGAAAAAATGAATTCCAATCAATAAAAATAAAAAAAGAAGCAGTTAATCCTGAAAATCCCGAAAGCGTTGATGATGAAACAATCGAAATGCTTGAAGATTTAATTTCTGCTGCAATTAAAGACGCTAACAGTCAGGTTAACGCTCTTGTAAAAGACAAGTTTTCTTCAATTACCGGCGGCATGAATATTCCGGGGTTGTTCTGATATGCTTTATAATAAGCCCCTTGCAAGGCTTATAGAAGAATTTCAAAAACTTCCCGGCATAGGTCCGAAATCTGCCCAACGAATGGCTTTTTATCTTTTAAAAATGCCTTACGAAGAGGTGAAAAAATTTGCGGACAGTATTATTGACGCCAAAGAAAAAATCAAATACTGCCGTGTCTGCTATAATCTCTCTGCCGAGAACCCTTGCGAAATTTGCTCAAACGAGAAAAGAGACAAATCGGTAATCTGCATAGTAGCAGAATCAAAAGATATTATAGCGGTTGAAAAAACAAAAGAATACAAGGGGCTCTACCATGTCCTTCAAGGGCTGATTTCGCCACTTGACGGGATAGGACCTGAAGAACTCAGGATAAAGGAACTTCTTGAGCGGATTTCCAAAGAACAGCCGGATGAAGTTATTTTGGTTCTAAATCCTTCTGTTGAAGGTGATGCGACAAGCCTGTACCTTGCAAAAATATTAAAGCCTCTCGGTATTAAAATTACCCGGATAGCTTTCGGTTTGCCCGTTGGCGGAGACCTTGAATATGCCGACGAAGTCACTTTAATAAGGGCAATCGAGGGGAGAAGAGAAGTTTAAGTCAAAGTTGATTCTTAATATTAATTAACAAATTGCCTCTTAATGGCAATTTGTTTTTTGTTAGGGTTTTATTTATTTAGTTAAAGTTTTAGAAAGGAATGAATTGAATGAAAGTAGTTCCTTTAAATATTCAACAAAGTTTGTATTATAAAAAATCAAATAACAATGTCGGGAATGCATTTTCAACATCCCAAATAAGTACGAATGACAAGATAAGTTTTACAGCAAGCGTAAATCCTGTAATAGAAGCAGTTGAGAAATTAATAGGAAATAATGAATCTCAAAAGGAAATTCTTACCAGAATGAATCAGATATACACTGAAGAAATTCTAAGAAGTAAAATAAAAGCAGGTTCAATTAAATTTTTAAAGGATTTATATTCTGCTGAGCCGCCTCAAGAAATAAAAGAATTAATGAAGGATGATTGGTATAGAGAACAGTTTACAAATTTTAGGAAAAATTTTGTTGATGTAGATTCAAAAGAAACATTTTTGAAATCTTCATTAAAACAAATTTTTAATGAACCGCCTGAAAAAATATTTGAATTTGTTAAAAAAGCTGATGAACTGAAACTTATACATCCTTTGTTTATTGACAATATGCAAGATTTTCCTGTTAGTGGGGTAAGCCAATTACTTGATAATATTTCGCCAGCAATATTAAATCTTCGGGTTGCTGTTAATAAATCCACATTTCTTTCACAACTGTCAACTCCCCCAAAAATTAACATTAGAGAAGGATTGTTGTCTTCTTTTGGTTTGAACGAGAATGCTCTAGCAGGAGATGAAAAAATGTTGGAATTATTCAACAATGTAGAAATAAGAATGAAAAATGTAATTATCAATTCTTTCCAGAATGCAATAGAATTGTTAGCGAGTGGAAAGACAATGAAAGAAATTAAGAAAGATATTCCTTTTCTCGTAAATTACAATGCTCATAAATGTCTGATAGTTGACACGCTAAAAGGTACATTCAATTAGCCGTAACTATCAACACATCAACAAAATTTATAACCCTTCTTAAATACTCTGAAAACTCTCTCAACAAGCGGTTTTGAAAGTTTGATTGCCTTATGCGGGCAGATTTCTTGACAGCAGTAACATTTAATGCACGCTTTATAGTCTTTAATTTTTGCTCCGGTTTCTTCCGTTAAGATTACCTGAGCGGGGCAGGCGTCTTCGCAAACTCGGCACTTTTTGCATAATTTTTTGTTTATAACCGGTTTTGCCACGATAAAATCGGTTAAAAGATTTTGTATCCATTTGGGAATACTTTCAGGGATGCTTCTGTTTCTTACGGGAGGCAGTTTAAAGTCATGGGTTCTAATGTAATCAAACTCTTTTATATCAATATCGTCGAATTTTTTGAAATTCATTATTGTCGGCACTGTTTCGGGCGGCATTCCCATTATTTTGCAGGCAAGGACATCAACCGCCTGAGTATTCATCCCGCCGAACAGAGCCCCCGTAAATCGGGGAGAGCCGGAACTCGGTCCTTCTCCTTCCATGCCCATAATTCCGTCAACTATGGTAAAGGTTCTTTCCGCAAAGAGGCTGTTAATGTCGGCAATCATTTGAGAAAAAACATTTATATCCGGCATAATAACGTGCTGGCGGTATTTTAGGATACCCGGCATCAGCCCGAACAGGTTTTTTGAAGCACATGTAAGCCTTGTCAGTCCATGCGTTTTAAGTTTAGGAACATTTATTATAAAATCAGCTTCCACTGCGGGCGTTATAATATGGACTTTTTTAAGTACTTTTCCGTCAGGTATAGGCATAATGGTTTCTGATGTGTCGAAATTCAATTCCGCTCCGGTCTTTTCGGCAACTTCATATAATCCGCAAGCTTCATAAAGCTTTTCGAGAATTTTTGTATTGTAAACTCCGGCAGGGCTGTCGGCAATGATAATTTTGCAGTCAAATTTTTTCAGATATTGAATTAGAGCTGTTAAAACCTCGGGATGAGTTGTTACTGCCTTTTCGGGATGCCTTGCCGCAAGCAGATTTGGCTTGATTAGGATTTTAGCTCCGCGCTTAGCCTTGAGTTTATTTTCAAAAGACGGGAATTCGGAAAAGATTTTTTCAATTTTTTCAAAAATCATTTCCCGATTATATTCGGGACAATAGCAGTACGCGGTCTTTCTGTCCATACTTAAACCTTGTTCTTATACAAAGATTATACTTTGAATTGGTTTCAAGGAAAGAAGATATTTGCGCATCTTATTTTAAATAAAATCAAAATTTGGCATCATTCTTTTAATGCCGTTATAATAAATCTATATTTACAAGCATTCTTTAAGAGAGGATAACAGGTGCCAAACTACTTATTGGAAATAGGAACGGAAGAGCTGCCGTATAAATTTATTCCTTCTGCGCAAATGCAGTTGAAAAGCTCGTTTGAAGAAACTCTGAAATCAAAAGGGATTGATTTTAATAATATCGAAGTTCCTGCTGCACCGAGAAGACTTGCAGTCATAATTTCGGATATTGAAGAATCTCAGTCCGATGTCATAAAAAAAGTCAAAGGGCCGCCTGCAAGCGCCGCTTTTGCAGCAAACGGCGAAATAACACCGGCAGGAACAGGGTTTGCAAAAAAACAGGGAATAGAACCCGAAAAACTTACAAAAGAGGCTGTCGGCGGAGTTGAATACGTTTTTGCCGAAGTTAAGGAAGAAGGTAAAAAAACATCGGACGTCCTTGCTGAAATAATTCCTCAAATCGTCTTAAAGCTTCAGGGCTCGCATTTTATGAGATGGGAGAATCTTGATATTAAATTTTCCCGCCCGATAAGGTGGATCGTCTCGTTAATGGACGAAAAAGAAGTAAAAATAAACATAGGCGACATTGAATCAACAAGATTTTCACGCGGGCACAGATTTTATAAGGATACCGAAATCGAAATAGCATCACCCGAGAGTTATATTGAAGATTTGAAAAAAGCTAAAGTGCTTATTAAACCTGAAGAGCGAAAAAATGCAATAATTAAAGCCTCACATGAAATTGCTGAAAAAGAAAATAAAACGGTGCAGATTAACGAAAATCTGCTTGAAGAAGTTACATATATAACCGAATGGCCCGAGCCTGTAATTTGCAGTTTTGAAGAAAAATACCTCGAAATTCCGAAAGAAGTGACCATTACTGTTATGGCTTCTCATCAAAGGTATTTCCCCGTTTTTGAAAAGAATTCCGACAAACTTTCGAACAGATTTGTAACGGTTACAAACTTCCTCGGCGAAAACAAAGAAAATATAATTATATGATACACTTGTATAGGTTATTAAAAAAGAAACTATTAATATAGTTTCTTTTTTGCTTATATGTAAATATAACAAATTTAAAGTTAAGTGGAATATATTAAGGATAATGATAAGCTTATATATTAAAGCGAGCTTATAAATAGTAATATATTAAAATAAGATGAAGGGTGTCTTTTAATGTAAAGTATACTAAAATTTATAATTTTAAAATACTTTTTTATATATAAAATGTATACTATATCATTTTAAGATATATTTTGAGGATTGTTTTTGAATTTTATAATTAATTGCAAAACGAAATTGTAAAGGTGTTTATTAAGGTTTATAGAATTTAATTTATGGTTAAGAAGTATTAGGATTTAAGGAAACTTATAAAATGAAATGATGATAGGGGGGAAAAATATGAATG
>CAZEDP010000134.1:0-4656 GCA_964511035.1 uncultured Gammaproteobacteria bacterium | reverse complement strand
TAGTTTGGTTTTTATGGTTGACGCAGTCTCATCTCCGGTATTCACACCTGAAGTGTTACTGATTATTGTTTTTTGTGCTTCGGTGCAATAGCGTTTATCTGTTGAATCCGGCAAATCGCTTGTTGTGGCACTGCCGCTGACAGTTCCTGTCGTTGCTTTTAAAACACCGCCAAGTTCATTGCCGATTTTAAGATTCCCTTTCGAAATATAAACCTGACCGTTTGTACCTCCACCGTCAAGAGTTATCATACCTGTGTCAGGCAGACTAATAACCCCGCCGTCTGTTTGAGGATTTCTTAATTCGGTTGCATTCAAATCGGCTCTGTATGCCAGTTGCCCCCGTAATACATCACTTCCCGTATTTTCATATAGTCTTATTACGGAGGAATAATCTTGTTTTGCTTTTAAAGACAATATTGCCGAAGCTGAAGAAGCTGTTTTATTGACGGTTATATCGCTTGTCGTCGTCAAATTGGCAAAAGAAGGAGAGCTTGAAGTGCCCAAATTCTGATTAACAGAATCAAGATTCGATTTATTTCCGTGTAAATGATTATTAGCATATGCCGTGTCATAATTGGCTTTTTCGGTTGTTGTGGGGATAACATAATTGGATGTCAGACTTATAACGCCTGAAGAGCCCGAATAAGATATGCCGGTTGCCGTTGATGATATTGCCGCTCTTGCTTTTGCATCGGTATAGAATTTATTTACGGTTCCTTCAGGTATGTCATCTGCATCAATTCCGCTGATATTTGAAGTGCTTAAAGAGTTTGTGCTTATACTTGCTGAAATTACACTCGAAACGGAAATATTTTCTTTAAGTTTCAAACTTCCGTCGGTATCCTGTTCAAGATTACGCCCTGCAATATCTGAACCAAGATAAAACTTTGTTATAACCTTTGCCGCATTTGCCAGAAAACTGGAAGCCTTTTTGCCGGAATCTTTAAAATTCCCGTCTGCTGTTAATGCCGCAAAGTTATCTTCGCTTGCGTTCTGAACTTTTTCAAATTTTTGTTTTAAAAGAATTTCAATTTTTGATAAATCAAGTTTATAATTCGGTAATTTAGCCATGAGCACCTCATTTTAAAGTAACTTTATCCAGTATTCACAGTATAAAGCATGTTTAAGCGTCCATGTGGCCACAAATAGTAGCCAAAAGTCCCCAATTTTTTTATTTGAAATCTTAAATTTTCAGCTTGAAAATCCGGTTTTTTCGGATATATTTAGTTGTTCAAAACATAACCTTTTAAGTGGCAGCTTTTACAGCCTGGAGTTTTTTCAAAAGTTCTGCCGACTGTTCAACTTTATCCTGTAAAATTTTCACTTTCTGTTTAACTTCTTTTGCTTCCATCATAGCTCTGTGATATTGAGCCATCTTTTGCATTGCATCGAGAACCTTTTCAGCGGGAATAGCCTTATTTTCTTCTACGTTATTAGTTTTAAGATTAGCATATTTCTGGATTAACAATCTGTCTATGCGGTCTTTTGGCTGGTTTAACATTGCTGTAAAATTTCTCCCGAACTGTAAAATTAAATACTATATATATATATAAAGTAAAAAAAACCTCAATTATTGCCTTAAATCATCCCTTTTTAAAGAAATATTAAGAGATAGAAATTTGGGGAATATTGATTTTAGCAATGATGAGAAAGGCGACTGTCTTTAGATATATTAATAACTAAAACTCTTTACATAATTTCCCAATAGGCGGTTTAATTTTATAATTTTCTTAGATTAACAAATCAGATATTGGTATGACTGTCGGGCAGAATAACATAGATATCGGTCTTGAATACCTTAAAAGAGGGTCTTTAAGAGAGGCTGAGCAATCTTTTAGAAAAGCGTTGGATTTTGATAAAAGCAACTGTTATGCTCTTTTTTATTTGGGTGTAATAGCCTTTAAAGCCCAAAGATATGACATAGGCTTGAATTATATTGAAGAAGCGCTCAAAATAAATCCTAATTACCCCGAGCCCTACCATTTTCTAGGCAATGAATATTTTACAAGAGGCAATTTTGCTCAGGCAAAGCTGTTTTTTGAAAAATTTTATCAATTGATGCCGGAAATTTGGGAATCAAACAATAACTTGGGTAGCGTACTATATTCTTCAGGAGAGGATATTCCCGCAGCTACCCGCTATTTTGAAAAGGCTTATTCATTGAGTCCTGATAACGTCATAGTCAGATATAATCTTGGAAGAGCATACATTATGATGAGGGAAATGCAAAAGGGATGGGAGTTTGTGGAAAGCAGAATTGATATACTTCCTCATCACCGGCTTAAACTGCCTTCCGATAGATGCCCCAAGTGGACGGGAAAGGAATCTTTAGAAGGTAAAAGTATTTATGTTTATTATTCCGCTGAATCATTCAGTTACGGCGATACATTGATGTTTTCAAGATATTTGCCTCTGCTTAAGGATAAAGGTGCAAAGGTATTGTTCAGTGTCCAAAGTCCTTTATATAATCTATTTTGCCAAAACAATCTGGGTGCTGAAATATTTGACGGAGTCACAAGCACGTTTGAAACGATGCCGGATTTTCAAATTCCGCTTATGAGCCTGCCGTGTGCCTTTAATACCGACGAAAATAATGTGCCGTTTCCTAACGGTTATTTAAAATCTGATATTAGCAAAAGAGAACAGTATAAAGAAAAATATTTTAACAGTGAAAAATTAAAAGTCGGTCTGTTCTGGAATTCCAGCTCAATAGAAAATAACAGAACAATTCTGCCGGAAAAATTTCAAAGAATAACTTCTCCGGATGAAATTGAGTTCTACTCCTTCCAAAAAAATGCAAGAGAGGATGAAATTCAAAAACTCGGACGAAACGGTGAAATTGTCGATATTGGCAATACTTTTGAAGATTTTACAGACACTTTAGCTGCAGTTGATTGCTTGGATTTGCTGATTTCTGCCGATACGTCGATTATTCATATTGCCGGCGCTCTTAATAAAAAAGTCTGGACACTTCTGCCTTATCTGCCTGATTACCGCTGGTTTACAGATGGTTCTGAAACACCGTGGTATAACAGCATGGAGCTTATCAGACAAACAAAGCCTTCTGATTGGGAAAGCTGTTTTGAACTTGTCTATAACAAACTACTAAGTATTATATAAATTGCCCTGCTTATAAATTACTTTATTATATTAAAACAAATACAGTTAAGCATTTGTAAAAGTTTTGTAATAATTCTCTTATTTTTGGCAAATATTCTTCCGTCTTTAACTTAATTAAATATGGAATTGCTTGCAGTAGTGTAAGAGAAGAAGAAGAAGAATGATATCTTTCAACGTTCTCGGTTATAGCAGTAAAGTTAATTATAATAACTCTTTGTATCCAAAACGTGATGTTAGTTTTACCGCATCTATGACATCGACTGTTTGTATTGATAAAGTCTTTCATAAAAATAACACTTGGTTGATGAGAGATCCTGTTCCGCGATTGCCAAAAATATTACAGGAACATTTTCCTGATGGTGCTAAATTTTTTTGTTATGGCTGTTCTTCTGGAGAAGATTCTTATTATTTAGCTTTGCTTTTGCTGAACTCTTTCCCTGATAGAGCTTTGAAATATTTACCCGTCCGTTCTTTTGATATTGCTCCTGATATGATAAGGCAGGCTCAAAGCGGTAAAATACAGATTGGACCAAAAGAAAAAAGAAAATTCACGAGAACCTTCCAAAATATAGGTTTTGAAAAAGGATTTATTGAAAATCCAACAGTGAAAAACGATTATTCTTATAATGTTTCTGTTTGGCTGAGAAATCAAATAACATTTGATGTAGGAAATTTTTTGGAAGATATTAAAAAACCTTTTAATGAACCTTCAATAGTTTTTTGCAGAAACATGTGGCATCAGTTCAGACCTAAAACAACAGTGCATATAAAAGATATTGCGGATAATTTGCACAGAAATTTAAAACGAGGTGGGATTGTTGTTTTAGGCGAGCTTGAATATGAAAATGTGTATATTAATGTTCCAAAAGCACTGAAACAAGCAGGTTTTATGGAAGTTCAAAAATACATCTTTATAAAACCAATTCCTGCTCCGCAAAAAATTCATAATCATGCTATTTATAACTGATATAATACTTTTGAGTTAAACTAGAGCAAAATTAATTTGAAATATCTTGAAGAACTGTTAAAAAACTTTAAAGACGGACATATCAGCGTTGAAAAAATTATGGAAGAATTGAAAACACTTCCGTATAAAGAAATGGATTTTGCAAGGATTGACCATCACAGGACTTTGAGGAACTCTTTTCCTGAAGTTATTTATTGTCCGGGAAAAGAAGACTTCCATATTGTTGATATTTTAAAGGAGCTTGGTTCTAAAAATAATATAGTTCTTGCAACAAGGGCTTCTGCAGAAACTGCTGCATATGTTGCGAAGAATATTCCAGAGGCTGTTTATCACGAAAAGTCAAGAATAATCAGTTTAGGAAAATTCCCCGAAAAATTAAGCGAAAATTATGTTTTGATAATAACAGGCGGAACGGCGGATTTGTCTGTTGCGGAAGAAGCCCTGATAACTTTAAAAGCGGCGGGAGTAAAAACCGAGCTTATGGCTGACTGCGGGGTGGCAGGAAGCCACAGGGTCTTTAAAGAATTTGAAAAAATTCAAACCTCTTAAGATGCAGCCGCCATATACTA
>CAZEDP010000133.1:3146-4664 GCA_964511035.1 uncultured Gammaproteobacteria bacterium | reverse complement strand
CCGTAAAGTCTTATACTGGAGTTATGATATACGGCGTTTTTTTGTATTTTTAATAAAATCCCCAAACCCGTGCCGTCAATTTTTTTTATTTCTGTCATATCCAGAATGATGTTAAGAAAATCGTCTTCGATAACTTCATTAACTTTTTCGAGCAGTTTTACAGAATTGCCCTTTTCAAGGATATTTTCGGGGAGATTTAATATGCATATGTCCCCTATTATTTTGTGAGTTATGGTCATAAATCCCAAACACCTTCCTGAAACATAATCTATTTTCAAACCAATCAACAATTTGTATAGTAGCAATTTTTTCATGCCGATACAAATTCTTTTATAATAATTTACATTCTTGCATTAATTTATTTTTTTTAATTTTCTTAGACAAGAGTAAGAGAGAAATATCTCCCATAAAATGTTGATGCCATCTTCGGCAAAAATGTTTAAAATTTATTTAGCAATAAAAATTTAGACATATGAGCCTTAGCAAAAAATATTTGTTAATAATTGTTTCATACTTGTTATTATGCGGACAAACTTTTGCAGAACCGCAAAGTTCTCCATCTGCATTCAGTATAAGAGTTTCCAAGGATGACGTGGGTGATATTGCGGACAATCTTATAATTAACGATTCTTTTGAAAAAATATCAAGTGATAATTTGCTGCAAAACTTGTCCAATTTGAAATTTAAAAATTTTTTGAGCAACGATATCCTTTCTTTTGAACAATTCAAAAAGAAAACACAAAGTCCGACAATTTTGACGAGCAGTCTTGACGAAATATCCGAAGAGTTCAAACTGCCAAGCATTTATAATGTAAGTTTAACGTCCTCCTCAAACAGAATTTCCGCAGAAAAAGTTGCTCTTTCGCAGAAAAAAAACATCATTTCGCAACCGGTTGTTTTATTGAAGGATGACGAAGAAACCGCGGAAGACTTTAACAAAACAATAGCAGAAGTCCGCAGTGAAATTAAATTTCAGGATTACACGAGAGCCGAAATTTTGCTGAACGGTTCTGCCGATAAATACAGAAACAACGGTTGGAGACTTGCTGAAATAGCTTCGCTATATGACACCATAAATAACGGCGTCAAAGCTGAAAGCATCTATGATAAAGCAGTCGCTCTTAATCCTAAACGTATTGAACTGCTTTACAGTTATGCCCAGTGTTTATATAAAAACGGCAGGCTGGATAAAGCCGAAAAAGTTTTAAACGACCTTATAAAAATTAATCCGCAGTTTACCCTCGCACATTACAACCTTGGCAATATTCTTTATAAAAAAGGCAAATACCCTGAAGCACTGGCGGCTTATAAAGAAACTGTCAGATTAAATCCGCTCTGTGCAGATGCTTTTTACAATATGTCAATGGTTTTAAAAGCCATGAATCAAAATACGCTTGCTCAAAAATACTATGATATCAGCTCCAAACTCACATCAGCGGATGTAAAAACAGGAAAAGCCTCTAAAAAAGTTTCCATGCTTTTTTAGGGTCATGTTGACAAATAGTTAAAAAGCTCTTT
>CAZEDP010000133.1:0-3136 GCA_964511035.1 uncultured Gammaproteobacteria bacterium | reverse complement strand
ACGTAAGACGAAACAAAAAACGAAGGTTTTTGAATTCGTCAACAGTCCCTTTAGGTAATAATCATCGGCCTATTTTGAAATCAAAACTTGTATTCGGCGGGGGCGGTTCTTCAATGCGCAAATATATATAAGCGGCAATTAATCCGCTGAAAGCGCTGAAGAGCGCTATCAACATTGCAAGCGAAAATATAATTGAAATTACGCCGATAAAATATGTAAAACTTGAAAACATAAAGGAATTTAAGATGTCAAATCCTGATTTAAGGTTAAATGACCTGAATATCAAATGAAAAATGAAAGAAATCGGAAGGTAAGAAAGATAAGCCGTTAAAAAACCTGTAAAACCTGACACTGCACCGACAATAGCACCCTGCTTTACAGTCATCATTCCGACAAAAGAATTTTTTTTGAGATAATATACAACTCCCGCTCCCAAAAGCAGAAAAAGAACAAAAGCAAGGCATTGAATAAAAGAAAAAGCCATTAATATACCCAGAGCAACTCCTGCAATTGCACCGAGAACCAAAGAGGATTTAATTAATATTTTCAAAAACCAATCTCCTTATTTTTTAGGTAGAATTTAACATCATTAATTTTAGCAAAAATTTTGAAATTAAGGATATCTTAAAATCCTGCAACAATCAGCAACTCTCAGCCGCGAAAGTTTTGACGATTTCTTCAAGCCATTCTCTGCCCTTTAAAAAGCTCTGCCAGTCAAGCTTTTCATCTGAAGAGTGAATGTTTTTCAGATTTGCAACGCCGATTATTACAGGCACAAAACTTTCATTTTTTGCGTTTTTCTTCTCGTTTGCAAGCACATGCGTTTCAGCTCCGGCATGGAATGACTTGGGCTCGGCATTTATGCCCATTTTATTGCCTGATTTGACTATTAAATCGCTTAAAAAACTATCAGAACTCTTAACAAACGGCTTTAAATGAGTTTTGATTTCCAAGTCAACCTGAATAAAGCCGTTATATTTATGGTTTATGTCTTTGACGTTTTGTTTGATTAAATTAATCAATTCCTGCTCGTTCTGCGGGTCGGAGCTTCTGATTGAGTAGCCCGCCGCCGCGTTGGTGTTAATAACATTAAAAGCCGATTCATCGATTACGGTTTTAAAAATGTTTTCCTGAAGATATTTCTCGGGCAGTTTTTTATCGTCATTTTCTTTTATGTTTTTTATGGTTTCCGATAAAAGAACGTCGGCTGTTCCGCCAATTGATACCCCTGCATTGATTGAAGTTACAACGCCTCGAGTGTCTTCTTTGTAAACGCCTTGAGGGATTTGAGTATCCAGCTCCGATAAAACCTTTATTGCATTAATTCTTGTCCTGTCAGCTATATTTATGCCCGAATGTCCACCTTTGCCGGAATGAACTCTTACAAAAACATTCGTAAACCCTGCACCCTCGTTGTTATGCTCGCCGAGATTTTCACCGTCGATTATTACTGCATATTTTGACTTGAGCAAAGCCGTATTTAAATTTGTTATTCCTGTCATACCTGTTTCTTCATCTCTTGTAAAGATTATTTCTATGGGTCCGTGCATAATTTGAGAGTTTAAGTCATTCATTTCAACAGCTAAATCCAATATTGCGGCAACTCCGGCTTTGTCATCCGCCCCTAGTGTCCTTGTTTTGTCTGTTTCTATATATCTCTTATCGTTTGATAATCTTACATTAACGTCCTGAGAACCTCCAACCACATCCATATGAGCGGATAGAAGAAGCGGAGGAACGTCCCTGTATTCGAAAGATGCGGGAATTTTGGCAATGATATTCCCGTAAGCGTCAAACTGGGCATTAATATTATGCAGATTTAGTATTTCCATAATTCTTTTTGAAACCTTCTCTTCTTTTTTAGAAGGCGAAGGGATTTCGGCGAGTTCAACAAAGAGATTTATGAGTTTGTATTTATTTTTCAGTTCTTCTAAATTCATTGGAGAGTCCTCTTGTTCTTCTTTAGAATTATTTAAATAAAAACATTTCTGGGGCAAATGTTATTTTCTTTGACAAATGCGACTGCGAGGATTTTATTTTCAGAAACAAGAAGAACCGTTTGTTCTTCTTGTAAATCAATATCTTCAGGCAGGTCAATGAATTGCCCTTTTTGGATTTTGGAAAATTCTTCTTTATTAATTTCAATTTGGGCTAAATCCAGCACATCAAGGGGATTTATAAAAATGCGGTCAATTTCCCCTTCTTCTGAGGCTTTTTCGATTTGTTCAAAATTAAGGCTGTCTTTAATTAAAAATTTTCCTGACTTTGTCCTTTCGAGATTTTCGAGGTATGCGCCGTATCCCAGCAGATTACCCAAGTCACTTGCAATTGAACGAATATACGTCCCCCCCGAGCAGTCTATATCAACTGTAATAATAGGATTTTCTGAAGCTTCATCGTTGATTTCAATCAGTTTTATAGAGTTTATGGTAACTTGCCTTTTGGGAATGTCTTCAATCTCGATATTGTTTCGGGCATATTCATAAAGCCTTTTGCCTTTGTAATGCACGGCGGAGTGCATCGGAGGGGTTTGAGTTATTTCACCATGAAAGGTTGCCAGAGCCTCTGATAGTTTGTCCAAGTCAACTTTAACAGGCTGTTTTTGCAGTACTTTACCCTCCGAGTCGAAAGTATCCGTGCTTATGCCCAGCCTTATGTATGCTCTATAAGTCTTCGAGGTGTCAAAGTACTGAATTAGTTTTGTCGCCTTGCCGGCAAGAATCGGGAGAACACCCTGAGCAAAGGGGTCAAGCGTTCCGCTGTGACCGACTTGCTTTATTTTCAGAATTCGACGGATTTTTTGAACCGCATCGTGCGAAGTCATGCCCGTAGGCTTATTGAGGTTAATAATACCGAACAAAAAATAAAGTTCTCCTATTAATTATAAATAGTTTACTTCAAGCAGAAGCATAAAAAACGTATAATTTTGCATCCTATTTGCAGCCTTTTTGCAACCTTTTTAGTTTTGGTGGGATTTGGTGAGTTGTAGTAGCGGTGGGGATTTTAAGGAATTTTGGGATTAATGTTGGTTTTTCTCTTACATGATTAATTGATTATTAGAGAGTTTTTATGCCCGCCCGCCGCCCTTTCAATCCCGTTAAAGTAAGTGGTTTGATTTTTATAGAGGGGGTTTGGC
>CAZEDP010000132.1:0-4669 GCA_964511035.1 uncultured Gammaproteobacteria bacterium | reverse complement strand
AGAGTAAAGCCTGCCTTCCGCTTCTTGATATCGTTATAATTCCGTAAATTTTAGGATTCAGCTCCGACGGCGAACTGACATCTTCAGGGGGATGCAGGACATCAACGGAGTAAACAAGATCTTCAAGTTCATCTTCAGTTATCGGTTCAAATCGGGGGTCTTTGATTGCGGCGGCAATTGCATTCGAAATGATTTCTTCAATTACGCTGTCTTTTGTCGGGAAAATAGTTCCTATGCAACCTCTAAGAGCTCCGTCTTTTGTTTTTATCGAAACAAAAGCGCCTGCCTGCGTAACTTCCAATCCTTCAAGCACAGCCGGCGGAGAGGGTATTTTATTTTCTTTTACATAAAGCTCGACGGTTTGCCTCGCCAGTTCATATGGTTTCATTTTTTTCTCCCGATTTTACAAAACAGCTACAATATAACCGACCCCGAAAGGTCCTTCGTAAGATAATACTTCATTATTTTGAGGTTCCCTGCCGATTCCTCCGAATGCCGTCATTAAGGAATTAAATCCGCATTCCCCTGCATTTTCCCTTATTTTTGCATCAACAGAGATAATAGACTCGTAGTTGCCTTTTTTTATGCCTTCGGTTACTATTTCATCAAAAACCCTGCCATGAGGGTTGTAACCGGCAGGAGCGGTTGGCAAAAGCCTGTGGCTTAAATCTCCGCTGGCGATAAAAACGATTTTTTGCCCTAAATCCTCAGCTGTTTTTGATATAAAACCTCCAAAGCGCATGTGTGTTTCTTTATTTAACGCTGTATAGTTAATTACGGCAATTTTATTGCCGTATCCGGCTTTTTTGAGGTAATAAAGCGGAACTCCGCTTCCATGATCCAGATATGTCTTGGGCGGAATTCTTTCAAGCTTGTGAAAAACCTCTTTTGCATTTAATTCCAACCTGTCTATAAACTCTTTATCGTTGTCAAATGAAAACCTTGCCTGCGGCGCGCCGAAATTGGCAAAATTGCCGTTTAATATTTCATCGTTATAAACGCTGAAAAAATGAGGGTTAAAGTATGAATGCGGAGTGATTATTACTATTGTGTCGGGATTCAACTCAACGATTCTTTTGCAAACCGTATTTAAAGCCGATATCGTTTTTGAAGTTTTATTCTCTTCCCCTCGTCCTACTTCAGGGACTATGATGGGAGGATGCGGAAAAAGTGCCGTCAAAAGAATATTACTCATAGTATTTGCTCCAAATTTATCACTTCGTAAAGATATTTTCCTGCCGCCTCACCCATAGACCAGCAGTTTGGCTGAATTCTCAATGAAGCCTGCGCTTCAAATTCCGCTGATACGGTTTTACCGACAACAATAAGGTTATTTATATTTTTGGGAATTAAAGCTTCAAGAGGGATTTCGTAATAATCGCCTTCAGGAAGAAATTCAAGTCGGCTCTTATCTTTTTCTTTTGAATGCACGTCTATCGGATAATTTGATTTTGCGCAAGCATATTGAAATTTCCGACCGCTGAGCAGATCTTCTTTTGTTAATTTGTACTTGCCTTCGATTCTTCGCGAGTCTCTTATCCCTAATTCGGGGGCAATCTGACTTATAAAAGCATTTTCCAAGCCCGGCAGATATTTGTTGCAGAAATCAGCTAAACGTCTTATTTGCCGCCTGCCTTCAATATAAGCATAACTTATATCTTCATCATTAAGGGGATGAAGAGTTTTTTCGGAAAAAATTCTCGGAGCGTTAAATGACAGTGTGTCTTTTAGTCCGGGTATTGAAAAAACCTGAAAATAAGCCCCGTCTTCCTGATTTAAAACGCCGTCCTCAACAGCTTTAAGAAAAAACGGACGCAGTTTCCAATTATCCCCTTCCCATGTATGTGCAGTAGTGAGGAGAATTTGTCCTCTTTCGTTTTTTTCAAAGCAGGAAACTCCTGATTCACTGTCTATCCGCATAAGCCACGCGCCGAATGTTTCTAAATCCACGCCTGACATATTAAATCTAAGGCTAAAAGTCTGATGAGAATGGTCAATTCCTTCCAAATTATTTTCGTATATTGAGTTATTAAGAGTATTAAAAATTTCTTCGCTGTTTCCGAGTGAAAAATCAGCTCCTGCAAGGGCGGCTAATTCAGCGCTTCCGGTTGCGTCAATAAAATATTTAGCCTGATAGTCTTTAAATCCGGCTCTGTTATGGCAGGTTATCGAGATTATTTTTCCGTTTTCGGTTTTTACTCCGGTTATTGTCGTTTCAAAGAGAACAGTTACATTATTCTCTGTGCAAAAGTCATCAAGGATACATTTCATCATTTCGGGATTGAACCATCCCGGGTTTCCGTCGGAATGAACCGCTGAGTTGCCTGTTTCTAGCAGCCGAGCTAGCACTTCCTCATATAGCCCCCCGCTGAGGTTGGTTTCTTTATTAAGCATGTTTCTCATCATTGGAGTTACAAGGCTAGCAGTTGCAGTACCTCCCAAAAAACCGTTTTTTTCAATAAGAAGAGTTGTCAGTCCGCATTTTGCTGCCGAAACTGCCGCCGCTGTACCTGATGTGCCTCCTCCTGCAACTATAACATCAAACAAAGAAAAACCTCCGAAACTTCTTCTTTAATATACTAAAACCCCGAAGTTTATACAACTTGCACAAATGGACCATTACAGCTCTTTTTCAATTAAATCCGCTAAATTCTTAAAATCTTCCAAAGAAAATGTCTCGCCTCTGATAAGCTGAGAAAACCCCAGTTTTTCAAGAGCCGACGAAACTGCCGCCGAATTAAATCCGGCTTGCGACAGTGCATTTTTAAAAGTTTTTCTCCTGTTTGCAAAGGATGCTTTTATAACCCTTTTAAAAAGTTTTATATTGTTAATTTCAACGGGCGGTTTTTCTCTTAAAATCAGTTTAACCACCGCAGAATCAACTTTTGGGGAAGGATAAAAGCTCTTTGCGGGAATTTTGACGATAAAGGAAGTTTCTGCTTTGTAATTTAAAAGTATTGAAAGGAGCCCGTATTCCTTTGAAGGGCTTTTCTCATCGGCAGTAATTCTTTTAGCTACTTCATACTGAACGGTCAGAATTATTTCGGAAATGTATTTCTTAGGGATTTCTTCGTCAAGTTCACCCAATAAATGAAAAAGTATCGGGCTGGTTATGTAATACGGTATATTTGCAATTATTTTAAGGGGTTTTTCGGATAGTTTCTTTATATCGAGCTTCAAAATATCTTCCTTGATAATTTCAATGTTGTTATAAGGCAGTTTTTTAAGCTCGCTTATGGCACAATCATCAATCTCAACCGCTATAACTTTTTTAGCTTTTTGCGCAATCAGCTCTGTCAAAAATCCAAGCCCTGCACCTATTTCCATAACGATATCATCAGGGGAAATATTTGCAGTTTCTGTTATTTTATCCAGAGCGGCTTTATCAGTAAGGAAATTCTGTCCAAGTCTCTTTTTTGCCCTGAATTTTTTTGCTCTTTGAAGGTAGTTCATTTAAAAATCCGCCGAGAAAGCTGTTTTATTGCATGCTAAACTTATAATGTCATTTTTTCAAGAAAATCTTTATGCCGCAAATAATTGAAAAAAATTTAATAACCTCAAAGTCGCAGATAATTGAGCTGTTTCATGGCGGGTGTAAACCTAAAGCGGATTTTAAAGCGGGAATCGAGGCAGAAAAACTTCCCGTTAATTCTCTAACTTTAAAAGCTGTTTCATATTTTGGCAAAAACGGGGTTCTCGAATTTCTAAAAAGATATAAAGAACAATACGGCTGGAAATTTATAATAGATGACGGGGAAATTGTAGGTCTGGTTTACGAAACAGGTACTATTACCCTTGAGCCCGGCAGCCAGCTTGAATACAGCATAAATCCTCAAAAAACAATCGCGCAAACAGCTTTTTTGCTCAAAAAATTTAATGATTCAATTAAACAAACAGGAAAAGAATTTAATATAACTTGGCTTGAATACGGTATTCAGCCGTTTTCAGGATATAAGGATATTGACGTAATCCCCAAAAAACGTTATCAATACATGACCGATTATTTACCCTCAAAAGCTTCTATGCCTCTTGTCATGATGAGAGAAACAGCCGGAATTCAGCTTGCATTTGATTATGAATCGGAAAAAGACGCAATGAAAAAAATGCGTACTGCGCTTATGCTATCGCCTTTTGTAACCGCAATGTTTGCAAACTCCCCGATAAAAAACGACAAAGATACCGGTTACAAGTCTTATCGGGCTCTGGCATGGCTCAATACCGACAACGACAGGACAGGACTGATAAGCAGTAAGATATTCAAACCCGAAGCTGCTTTCGAGGACTACGTTGATGCAGTGCTGGATATTCCGATGATATTCCTGCACAGAGATAATAAATATTATGAAACCGGGGATTTAACCTTTGGGGAATTTATAAAAAACGGATTTGAGGGCTACAGAGCCGATATAAACGACTGGCTGACGCATTCGAGCCTGTTTTTTCCTGATGTAAGACTGAAAAATTACATTGAAATCCGCAACCATGACTGTGTGAATTATGAACTGACTTTGTCCTGCATTGCCCTGTGGAAAGGCATAATTTACAGCAGTCAGGCTATTGATGAAATAGGCGAACTTTTAAAAGATTTTTCTTATGAAGACATAAATCTTTTGCGGACTCTTGTTCCAAAGGATGCCCTTGATACCAAAATCAAAGGAATAAAAATATC
>CAZEDP010000131.1:0-4692 GCA_964511035.1 uncultured Gammaproteobacteria bacterium | reverse complement strand
ATAGTCTTCTTGCATTTCGCAATTATATCTTCTCTGCTCACCCATCTGACATCATTTTCTTTAATCTCATTTGTCCAAAAATCAAGTGCGCCTTGAACCGCATCTCTTGCAGCGGTAACTTCTTCTTTTATTTTATGGTTTCTTGCAGTTATAACTAAATTCATCATTCGGTCAACTATTTCGAAATGACTTGTGGATGTCTTTTTATATACTCTTTCGAATTCTTGTACCAGCTTTGATAACGGCATGCCTTTAAAATTAATGTTTTGATTTTTGTTCATTCTGATATTTGGATAGCTCACTAAGCCAATCATTTTTCTAACTCACATTTTGTATTTCTAAATATATAAAACATGAAAAGAAAAAAAATTGCGCGAGGTGAAAAGGGTTATTTTTTGAAATTTATTCGGACAACAGTGCTTGATAACGATACAGTACCTTATGCAATTTTTTTAGCTTTGATCAGGAGTTGAACATCAACTATATCAGCTAATAACAAAGTTTTTTGTTCCAAAAATGTACAATAATAGATTTGTTTTTTAAAACTTAAATCCTTTTCTTTAAAAATGCGTCTTAACATTTTGTTAATACTGATTAAAAAATAATTATGAAAATCAGATTATTAAATTTCCGATGTTAAGATGATTAGTATGAAAAATTAAGTTTAGATTTAATCACTGAAGAAGGAGAGAAAATTATGTCAATCATTCAAAGAAACGTCGCAGGAATTTACCCCTTAACAGAAAGCATCAACAAGTTTTTAGACGAAGTATTTATACCGGTAGGTATAAAAAGAGAAGGATTTAACACCCCGTCTATTGAATTCACTGAAGATAAAGATAATTATTATGTAAAAGCCGAAATACCGGGAATGAATAAGGAAGAAATCGATATCGAAGTCAAAGAAAATGAGCTCATTTTATCAGGCGAGTATAAGAGAAAACACGAGGAAAAAGGCGAACATGTATATCGTTCAGAATTCAGGTACGGAAACTTTTTAAGATCAATTCCTCTTCCCGACAAGATTAAGACTGATCAGGCAAAGGCAGCTTACAAAGACGGAATACTCGAAATAACTCTGCCTAAGGCAGAAGAAAGCAAAGAAAAAACGGTAAAACTAAAGCTTTGACGGCTTTAAATAATAAAAGATTTTATGCACCTCATACTTAACTCCCCCACTCTCATATATAACTAACTCTATTTCCCCTGATATTTATAACCTTTAAATACAAGAGCAGCCGGTAGCTGCTCTTTTGATTTGAAGTTTGAGTTATTTAACAACTGCATCGAAGAGTTTATTGAGCTTGATATAATGCTTTTCAACATTGAAGCCGAGTTTTTCTCCGGTATTTAAGAGAGTCGCCAATAAATCCCGTTCCTGTTTTATATTTTCAGAAGCTTTTGAACTCTCTATAAAATCAGTAAACTTACTGTATATCGCGTTAAAATATATATTTTGAGCTTCTGTCATGTCAATTCTCAGATTAAGTTTCATCGACAACTCAATTACTTTAATTATGCCGTTGCAGGTCTGTATTTCGGGATTTTCAGCCAGTCTTTTAACATTTTCCGTCAAAAAATTCCCGTATTTTTTATTTGCGGGCTTTTTATCGAGTTCAATCCCAAGTGCTGCCGCTTCGTTATTAATGTCAAAAGCTTCCTGAAGCAGGTCGGGGTTTGCTATGTCATCGATATTCAAAATAATATTGTTGAAAGATTCCGTCAGAGTGTATTCTGCGGCAATTTTGAACTCTGAAGGAACTTTGAGCTCAAGTTCATGAAGCTCCATCATCGGTCCTTTGCTTTCGTCATAAAGATTTTTATAAGTGGATGCGAATTTTTCAAGCTGGTCTTTGATTAACACAGTTATAATCTTTTGTTTTTCTTCAAGGAAAAGGTCTTTCAAAGTACAATAATCTCTTCCAAAGTGGTCGTCAAGGCTTCTTATTACTTCTGTAAGCGGAAGGCTTTGGTACTTTGTAATCATATCTTCCTTAATGTCGTTATATTCTTTATCACCTGCAAAACCCCTGATAACGGTATGGAAATCCTCCCCTCCAAAGTGCAGAAGGGCAAAAATCATATCATGGTGGTCAAACGTTATTTCCGAAGTAACTTCAATATGACCTATGACAAGGCTGGTATTGCCTTTTTTAGCTTTTCGGTAATCAAGGCTCTTGATATTGTAACAGTAAATATCCGTTTCTTCCGAATATTCCTCAAACAGCGAGCTTATCGCCCAGTGGCTGACTACCTGCTTAATCCCTACTATGGATGGTTTTACGAATTTGAGGTAAATGTCTTTGCCTGTCCCGTAAACCGGTATGTTGCTTTTAGCTTGTGCAAGTATTTCCAAAAATTTATTTTCAAGGTTGATTTCCGTAAATTCCTCAGCTATTTGCATCGCTCTTGCAGCATATTTCATAATTTGAACGGTTTCTATCCCTGAAATATCGGCGAAGAACCATCCGCAGCTTGTGTACATGAGCATTGCATGCCGCTGCATTTCAAGGAGTTTTATTACATTGACCATTTCATGATGGGTAAGTTTTTTGACGGCTTCATGTTCACAGAAATTCCTTACGGTCATTTCGTTTCGGTCAAGGATAACGTCGATATATCTGTTTCTGCTTTTCCACGGCTCTTTTAAATACTTGCCGGCATGTTTTTCGTACGAAACTGCAAGTTCGTCTCTAAGCCAGTCAAGAGCGTCTCTGAGAGGACGGCGCCATTTCTGGTTCCAGCCCGGTTGAGCTCCTGTTGAGCATCCGCAATCATCTTCCCATCTTCCGACGCCGTGGAAACAGCTCCAAGATGACGGGTGTTTAATCTCAACCTCCCACTTAGGAGGATTAAGTTCCAGATATTCCCCGTAATTTGTCAATTTAAAACCGAATTCTTCTGCTTTTTGTTTCAAAACATAGGCAAGAGCCATATCCCCGAATTGCGTATGATGACCGTAACTCTCGCCGTCAGTTGCTATATTGATGAGCTGGTCATAGTTTCTTGCAGGGAAAACACCGTCTTTTAACCGTGCTACAAACCTGTCACCGTCACGTAAAAGGTTTTCAAAAGCTACTGCCCTTGATATAGAACCGTCATAGAAGAATAAATCTATATATCTGTCGGTTCCGTCTTTAAGAAAATATCTGTATGCCTGAGCGGGGTCAATGTTTCCCCAGCTTACGTCAGTCCATGAATCTTCGTCTTTGCCGATTAAACGTACCTTTGCAGCCTGATAAGGCGACAGAATGGTGAATTTTAAACCGCAGTCAACAAGAGTTTTGAGAGTTTCGTCGTCCGCTGCAGTTTCAGAAAGCCAGATTCCCTCAGGCTCTCTTCCGAAACGGTACTGAAAATCTTTTATTCCCCATATTACCTGAGTATATTTATCTCTTTCATTGGAAAGAGGCATTATCATATGGTTATAAATCTGTGCCAATGCGCTGCCATGCCCGGCGTATTCTTCCAGACTTGCTCTGTCAGCCTGAATAATTTTTTCGTAACTTTCGGGAGCATAGACTTCCATCCACGATAAAAGTGTCGGACCGAAGTTGAAACTCATCAGAGAATAGTTGTTAACAATATCAAGAATGTGGTTTTTGCCGTCCACAATTCTGGAAACAGTATTCGGAATATAACATTCATAAGCTATACGTTCATTCCAGTCATGAAACGGAGCTGCGCTGCTTTGCATTTCAATTGATTCAAGCCAGGGATTTTCGCGGGGCGGTTGATAAAAATGTCCGTGTATTGCCAGATAGGTTTTTTTATCGGTCATTTAACATTCTCCGTTTTCATAAAACTCTAAAAAATATTTATGTTAATTTACTTGCTGATGCAATATAAATTAATGATAAATTTTTTTCAACCTTTCAGCAATTTTGTAAACCGCAAAACATTAAAAATTAACCTTATTGAAATTGAAATATCAGTCGTAATATGATTGTTTAAATGTTTATTATTAAAATTCAGAGGAGAAAACATGGCTTTTGATTGTAAAAATTTGGCAGATATTGGCATTTTCGGCGGATCGGGGTTCTATGAACTGCTTGATGAAGCAGAAGAAGTAAGAGTGGAAACTCCGTTCGGCGCACCGTCGGATTGCCTTATGGTCGGGAAATTGGCCGGCAAAAGAGTGGCATTTTTGCCAAGGCACGGCAAAAAACACGATATCCCTCCGCATAAAATAAATTACAGAGCTAATATCTGGGCAATGAAAAGCCTCGGCGTATCCAGAATCATCAGCCCTTGCGCGGCAGGAAGCCTTCAAAAACATGTTAAACCAGGCGAGTTTGTAATATGCGACCAGTTTGTTAACAAAACTTGGGGCAGAGAGGATACTTTTTTTGACGGTCCCATAACTACTCATGTAAGTCCTGCCGAGCCGTATTGTCCTGAATTAAGGACAATTGCGGTTGCCTCTGCAAAAGAATCTCAAATACCCGTTCATGACAAAGGTACAATATTGGTTATTCAGGGACCTCGTTTCAGTACCAAAGCAGAATCAAAGTTTTATACCTCTCTGGGCTGGGAAGTTATTAACATGACACAGTATCCCGAAGTTTATCTCGCAAAAGAAATGGAAATGTGCACCGTTAATATTTCTCTGATTACCGATTACGATGCTGGTTTAGTAGAAGACGTTGAACCTGTCAGTCATTCCGAAGTTATAAAAGTATTCACCGAAAA